>NZ_JBHVQU010000007.1:0-65669 GCF_042886655.1 Peribacillus sp. NPDC058002
GGCAACGGATTTTGATTCCGTCATGCGAAGGTTCGATCCCTTCTAGCCCAGCCATATGCGAAAGTAGTTCAGTGGTAGAATACAACCTTGCCAAGGTTGGGGTCGCGGGTTCGAATCCCGTCTTTCGCTCCAAAAACGTTGGCGGCATAGCCAAGCGGTAAGGCAGAGGTCTGCAAAACCTTTACCACCGGTTCGATTCCGGTTGCCGCCTCCAACATACATGCCGGTGTGGCGGAATTGGCAGACGCGCACGACTCAAAATCGTGTTCCTCTGGAGTGCCGGTTCGACCCCGGCCACCGGTATCAAGAATAGCGAAGAATCGCTAAACAAAAAGCTTCACACTTAATTGTGTGAAGCTTTTTTGTGTTTATGCCGCACTATAACATATGTACAAATAATGTGCGGGATATTGTGCATTGATTTTTCATCACTCAAGAATGAAGGCGATACATGAATTCAGGTGCCACAGATATTGCGGGGAGTGATAAGAAATATTCTCCATTTAAAAATTATTTGATCAGCAATAGTACAGAGTACGTTTGTTCTAATGATGAAAATAAAAAACGAATGGAAAGAGCATTAACTCTCCCATTCGTTCCAAAACAATAAATTTAGATTTCAATATTAATAGCATTTAGCTCCGCTTCCGTATAGCCAGAAGAGGATAGTGCGATTTCAATTTCTTCGGCAGCCTTATAATCAAATAATTTAAATTTAGACATTAAAGCGAAAGCATTTTGATTTTCGATTGCCAGGGCAACAGCTTCCACGTCTTGCAGTAGCTTCAGGTCTTCAATGTAGAATTGAGCGGTTCTCATCGCTAAATACTCATTCATTGTAGTCGAATTGTAGAAAAGATTTGTTAAAGTGGTGATTGCGTTAGGAACAAAAATCTTATTCATACTTACCCCTCCACTATTCTTAATATTCTGTCATTAATTCATTTCTAGTATGAGTCACGATAAAAATGTTGTCAATCTTTATCTTATGAGCATTTTAACTCACCAATTGAAAGTAAATCCGTACTCAAATTGAGTAAAACGAAAACAGGCTATTACAAAGGCAAAAGTGATTGGGAATGAATGTTGCTGAGTTTACTAAACGAACCAACTTACATGTGACATGTTGATTTAAGCTAGATTACTAGATTTGGTTGAGCATCAAAAAGCCAATGTCACAAGTGGCACGATTAAGACGAATGTTTTAGAATTTTTTTAGAGATTCTTTCATTGATGAGTTCCTTTCTGTGTTTAAAATTATCGAAGGGCTTATAAAACAACAGATCCTTATTGACTGTGAAGAAGGCGGGCTTCCAAATTACGCAGCTCTCCGAATGAAACACTATCAGCCACAATTATTTGCAATGTTCTCGTAGCTGTCATTCGTTTGTCTGGATGCTTCATTTGCAGATGCTGTTGTATCGCTCGGAAAAGTTCATTATTTTCTGGACGGTTGGCGCTATAGATTTCTTGTAAAGTATTCGATTTTCCCATGGCTTTTCCTACTTTCCATCAAGTGTGAAAGACAAATGAAAGCTTAATAATATTCGTAGGGTCTATATTTCCGTCTGAGAGCGTCTAATTCCTTCTTTTTTCAATTAGATCTTCTTTAAAGATCAGGGAAGTTGCTCCTGATTTTTTTACATGGCGTTAGCTTAGCTGTCTTACTGCTTGACTGTTGCCTGTATATGTTGTTGTTTTTCTTTGTCTTTAACACCACCAAAGCAATGCAGAATCATGTTCTGCATAGGAGTGTGTTATTGTGTTGTTAGAATGTTCAAATTGAGACATGATGCACTAGTCCCGTTATCAACTAGGAAATTAGCTCCTTTAACCTTACTTCTATTTATTTTCCGCTTCGTACTTTTTCTAAATAATATCAATGAAATATGGTAATAAATAAAAAACCACTATTTAAGTGCACAACAAATAATAAATTTTCTAAGGGGCGGCAAATTGTGAACAATATGGGATGTCAATGCAGGTCCAATGACGAGTTACAGCAACTGGTAGATCAGGCAAAAGAATATACAAATTTGGGAAAGGTGGCAGACTATATACCGGCTCTTGAAAAGGCGAATCCTGGGGATTTATCTGTTGCTATTTACTATCCTGACGGAAAAGGATATTGTGCGGGGGATGTAAGTGGGAAAATGACACTGCAAAGCATATCAAAAGTTTTGACACTTGCTCTTGTATTAATGGAAAAAGGGGGGGAATATGTCTTTTCCTATGTAGGAAAGGAACCCACCGGTGACCCTTTCAATTCGATTGCCAAGTTAGAGACAAACAAGCCATCCAAACCGTTAAATCCGATGATCAATGCAGGAGCATTGACTGTGACCCACATGATCGCAGGTGATAGTGTGAATGAACGATTTCAGCGTATTTTAGATTTTATCCGTGAAATGACGCAAAATCCCACGATTGGTTTTAATGAAGATGTAGCCCGGTCAGAATACAATACAGCAGACTTAAATAGGTCGTTAAGCTATTTTTTAAAGCAGCATAATTTAATAAATGAGGATGTGGAGGACTTAATCGAATTGTACTCGAAGCAGTGTGCCATTGAAATGAATAGTAAGGATTTGGCGAGGATAGGCTGTGTGCTGGCCATGAATGGGAAAGATTTGTTGACGGGAAAGCAAATCATTCCCGGGGATATTGCCCGTATTTGCAAGACATTCATGGTCACTTGCGGCATGTATAACGCATCAGGTGAATTTGCCATCAATGTTGGCATACCGGCAAAAAGCGGTGTGTCAGGGGGAATCATGGGGGCCGTTCCCGGAAAATGTGGGATTGGAATTTATGGTGCAGCGCTGGATGAGAAGGGGAACAGCGTAGCGGGGATAAAAATCTTGGAAATGATGGCGAAAAAGTATTCTTTAAGTATGTTTAATTTTTAAACCTTGACCATTGGCGGTGGGGCGATGATATTAATCAAGTTATTTTTCATTCGGATGTTGTCTGGCTTAGGAAAGTCAGAGAGGAGAGAGAATAAAGCTTGGAATAAGAGCTTTTTCGTTTGTTTGGTGTGGTCCTACAGGAAAAGGCCTATCAGATACGATTGGTACAGTAGTCTAAAGCCTGAATGGAACAAATCACTCAATTTCACGGCAAAAAAAGGACCTCTGCACATTCGGCAAGGGTCTTAAGGTGATCATAACAAGTTGGATAGGAGAGATACTTTTTTATATAGTGCATGTACCTCTTTATTTCGATGTTCCCCGATGTCATTTCTTAGGTGGCCTTCCATATCGGTCATTAAATCAGCTAATTTCAATGCCTTTTGCCTATCGGAAATATTGCTTCGAATGATGGATTCATATTTTGCATTGTATTCAGTCAGTGACATTTCTTCCGTCCTCCCATAATATCATTTAAGCTGTCCTCTGTTCCTTCATCAGCAATCCCAATGTACTTTAGTGTAACTTCAGGATGTGAATGATTAAGGATCGTTTGTAATTCAGCAAGGTCCTTACTTCGTTTATAGTGCCAGTACCCGAACGTTTTCCGCATGGTATGGGTACCGACGCCCTCGATGTCCACCATGTCCGCTGCTTTATTAAGCTGTCTGTAAGCCTGTATCTTGCTAATTGGCTTATCGCCCTTGCGTGAAGGGAATAGCCATTCACCATCGATGGTCGCTATATAGGCTGCCAATTCATTACATACATTATTAAGCTGTATTATTCTTGGCTTTTTTGTTTTGCCTTCCTTGATGATGACCTCCATCTTACCTTTAATGTCCTTTATCTTCAGCGATAATAAATCAGACACACGCAAGCCGGTATTAATGCCTAACAGAAACAATATGTAGTCTCTCTCGCTGCAATGTCTCTTCAGTGACCATTTCATATCATCTAATTTTTCCAATGATCTGATTGGTTGAACGTCAATTAAATGTTCTTTTGGCATATGAGATCACCCTTATTTCATGCTAATGGAATCAGTATTTTGAATGTATACTTTTTTATTAATTTAAGAGTAACACTTGAAAAGGATGGAAGTCAATGTGATGGGTCTATTGATATTTTTTGGACTGTCCACGGTTAGGAGAATTTTAGTTGTTTATTCGTTTTAGGCAGAACAATGGCATTAAAAACTTCTGGAACTTGATATAATGAATCTATAGGAATATTCTTCTAAACTGACGTTTTGATGGATATTTAATAGATGAATTAATTCATTCTGAATTTATTATGCTTTAACAGGATTGGGGTAACCAACATGAAGAGAGGTTTAGTTATATTGAAAAAGTTACTGCCTTTAATGTCAAGGGTGTTTACTATGGCAATAATGGTTGCGGTTTTTTACTGTATGTTCATGTTCGCAGACTTGGAGAAGGAAAAGACAGACAGCGGCGGGCGTCATAACGAGCAATCCGTTAATTTTGAAGAGATGAGCGATCAAGAAGAGAAGCCAGCAGGTTCTTTGGTGAACTATTGTAAAGATAGCGCTAATGAGAATCGCACCTCCAGTTGGTTTGGTATTGAAGAAGACGTTCTGGAACCTAGCGAATATACGGTTGAATGCATTGAACACTTGGAATAGCAGCAGAGTTCCTATGGAACAACCGTAAATTTGAAGTTCAGGACAACAAGGATTCTGGACATCAGGGTTTAGCAAAAAGGTAAGGACATATAGCCGAACATTTCCGTGAGCGGGGGACATCCAAAAGCTGGTTGGCTTAATGGAACGGAGCGGAATTCACGGGAATATAAGTGTTTTGGAAAATAAGGTTTCGCCGAAATGATTGGTGACGAACGGGTACACAGGGGGAGGGCATATTTGTTGCATATAGAACATTGACATTAGCCTGTTTGGATCTTGACCAAACAGGTTTTTAGTATGAAAGGAAATCCAATGGAAAGAATGGAATAGAATATTATGAAGAATGTAGGGAAATTTTCCACCCCCATATCTTTTTCACTTTCTGAAACGTTTATAGGATAGAGGGTGTTGAAGGAGTGAGAAAAATGATAAATAAGTTAAGGGAAGATATTTCTGAAGAAAAGGATAACGGTGCGATTTTGCGTGAAGTCTATCCTGAATTGCTTCGGTTTTGCCGATTCCTGACCCAAAATAATTGGGATGGGGATGATTTGGCACAGGAAACGGTATTGAAGGCAATGCAGGGCTATGGTAAGAAAACCGAGATAACAACGGCTTTATTGAAAACGATAGCCCGCCATTCCTGGATTGATACAATACGAAAAAGAAAAAAAGAATCATTAGACGAACTGTTGGATACCGAACAACAGGGATCAGTTGGGGAAAATGCCTTTGAAACTGTTGAATATATAATGAAGTCACTTACCCCGAAACAAGCTGTTGTTTTCCTGTTAAAGGAAGGATTCCTCTATCGGTCAAAAGAAATATCAGAATATTTGCACACGACAGAAACGGCTGTAAAGGCAATCTTGAACCGTGTGAAAAAACGTTTTGCAGATGAGGCTGAAGAGCGTAAGTTGTCTGGTGTGGAAGATTGGCTAGATGATGAGGAACAGCGGCTCATGTCCCTGATGACACAGGCTTTAAAAGCCCAGAATCCTGATATCCTCATTAGAAGCATCCCATCTTTCAAATCCCTGAACAGTGAATCGATGATTCCTAAACTGATGAATCGTTCGATTCTTTCCAAATCAAGCTTCACTCCTTCAAACACACTCTCAATGGCAGCATAGCCAATATCATTGTTAGGAGGAAGAAGAGATATGACGACAATTCCATATGTAATTGAGCAATCAGGCAAGGGTGAGCGCTCGTATGATATTTATTCCAGACTTCTAAAAGACCGTATCATCATGATTGGGGAAGAAATCACCGATCATTTAGCCAATAGTGTGGTTGCCCAATTGTTATTCTTGGCAGCAGATGCACCTGAGAAGGAAATTACCATTTTCATAAACAGTCCGGGGGGATCGACCAGTGCCGGTTTCGCCATTTATGATACGATGCAATATATTAAGCCTGATATCCGGACTGTATGTACGGGGATGGCTGCATCATTCGGTGCCATGCTTTTATTGGCAGGTACGAAAGGGAAACGGTGCGCTTTGCCAAATAGTGAAATCATGCTTCATCAACCGCTTGGTGGGGCGAGGGGGCAAGCCACGGAAATTGAAATTTCTGCCCGAAGGATTTTGAAACTAAAGGATCATATCAATCAAATCATCTCGGAAAGGACTGGGCAGCCTATCGAAAAGGTGGCGAAGGACACCGATCGTGATTACTTCTTAAGCGCAATAGAGGCGAAGGATTACGGTATAATCGATGAAATAATCGTTCAGGATAATTAATCCTGATAAAAACGCCCTCAGTGAGGTCAAAAATAAGCTGGATGAAAACGAAAAGAAACTGTCGATATCTAATCGGCAGTTTCTTTTTTACCTTACAATTCGGTCTTTCGCTTATGAGGCATCCAAGTAATGGAACCTTACATTCCATACATGAGTTTTATTTCTTAATAATTAGTTTGCTAGATTCGTTCTCCTTGTTTACGGGAACGTCTTTTCCTACTGTGACCCTGCGAACGACGCGGTGCTGGTCCCCGTAATCGGCAATAGCGTAATGCTGCGTGGCTAGGTTATCCCAAATGACCACGTCCCCTTCACTCCATTGCCAACGCACGGTATTTTCCAAGCGCGTGACGTATGAATCGAAGATGCTTAATAATCTTTCAGATTCACTTGTTGTATATCCTTCCACTCTGCCGGCAAAGCCACCTAATAATAAATGTCTTTTTCCGGTTTCTGCGTGCACGTGAACGACTGGGTGCCTTGTTTTATAAATGGTCGATTCGAATATATCACGATATTTCTTTTTAACTTCATCATCAATGTTTTCGGCTGGTTTGAATTGTGCATAATCATATTCATTTGTATGGATCGCCCATAGTTCATCCGCTAAATTCTTCAATCCCTCAGGCAGGTCCTCATATGCTTTATTCGTATTTGCCCATACTGTATCGCCGCCAACATCAGGGATGGTTACACCTCTTAAAACAGAGTATTTGGGGACCTCTGGAACAAAAGTGACATCAGTATGCCAATGGTTTGCTTTAGCACCCCGTTCGGAATCAAGTTCGAAAATATAGTTAGTGTTGTCTTTGACCGGTACTGTAGGATGCGCATAAGGTTCACCCAATAGTTTGGCAAATGCCTCTTGGCTGGCATCGTCCAAATGATTTTGACCCTTGAAGAATACGACTTTATGATCGTTTAACGCTTGTTTGATTTCATTGAAAATAGCTAAATCCAAGTCTCCGCTTAATTGGACTCCTTGAATTTCCGCACCAATCCTTCCTGCTACGGGTACCACTTTTAATTGTTGTGTTTTAGTTTCCGTCATAGTCAATCTCCTCCTATAAGGTATGTTTTTCTTTATTTTTTAAAGGCTGCATCAATGTATTCATTGTGGATCTGGTTTTTAAAATTAAATGATTTCTTGATATAACCCACACCAGCTAAAGTATCGATTGATTCTTGTTGTGCCTTGATGGCATCATCGGTAAAGTAGATATTTGGTTCTTCAGCCGTTATTATTTTCTTGACTGTGCTCACAGGCAATTTAGTTTCTTTAGAATAAATTTCAGAGGCTTCATCTGGATTTGCAATTTGCCAATCGGCAGCTTTTTTATAAACCTTTAAATAGGCCTCGACAATTTCAGGATGTGCTTTTGCAAATTCGTTACGTGCAATGATTGCACCAGGAGCTAATATTTTTTCTTTTACTTTAAGTGCGACTGCATTCCTTTTTTCAATATTATTAAGGTAATAAGGGTTCCAAATCGCCCAGGCGTCCAATTGTTTGGTTTCAAAAGCGGATTGGGCATCATCCGGTTGTAAATTGATGAGTTTAATATCATCAATCGTTAAACCATGTGCTTTCAATGCCTTGATTAAATACACATGACCTGTTGTCCCGGAGGCAACACCGACTGTTTTTCCCTTTAAGTCTTCAATCTTCTTAATGTCTCCATCTGGCTGAGCCAGGATCCGGACAGATGACTCACCTCGACCTGTTTGTGCAATCACTTCAAATGGCAGATTCTTATCAATTCCGGCAATCAGTGCACCATCCCCTAAAAAAGATAGGTCAACCCGATTGGAAGCGAGGGATTCCAAAAGCGGGGGACCACTCGGGAATTCACTCCACTCGATTTGGGCATCCAGTTTAGAAAACTCTTCGTCGAACAATCCCTTTTCCTTTGCAATGACCAAAGGCCCCATCTTGCCATTTAAGGCAATATGAACTTTAAGTGGATCACTTTTCCCGGAAGCCTTGCCGGCATCGGAATTGCAACCTGCCAATACAGCAATGCTAATGATGGCAAGCAATACGGAGGTTAACTTGTTACGGTATTCCTTCATGAATTCCCTCCTTTTTATTACACTTACCACATCTGGATAGTCAGATTAATGACAAAAAGAGATTCAACGAAGAGTATGCAGGGTTACTCTTCATTGAATCTCCGGTAGTCCAGTTGATTCACATGACCTATATTTTATTGGTTTTTTGTGAAGCGGATTTGTGTATGAATGCATCTTAGCAGGTGTTAGAATAATCTGTCAATTACTATTTTTAATTAATCCGATAAAATAAATTGGTATTGAGTGTTGATTATAAATAATCGATAAGTTAATATAAAATGAAATATTGAATCGACTAGTTAACTAGAGATTCAGCAAAGGGACAATATGTGCCTTATTGCTGGATCTCTATTTTTTTTATTTGAGAAAGGGTGAGGTTATTGGTAGCGACGTTAGAAATGAATCATGTAAGCAAAACATTTAAGAATGATAATGAAAGTGTCCATGTTTTGGATAATTTAAATCTGCACGTCAAAAATGGTGAGTTCGTCACCATCATTGGTCCGAGCGGCTGCGGGAAAAGCACATTATTAAAGCTGATCGCAGGACTTGATTCAGACTTTGACGGCACGATCATAGCAGGGGATCATCCTGTTAGCGCCCCTTCTAAAGACCGTGGTTTCATTTTTCAGGAGCACCGCTTATTTCCATGGCTGAATGTAGAGAAAAATATTGCAGGTAACCTTCCATTAAAAAAAACGGACATCAGAAAAAGAGTGGATGATTTAATTTCACTTGTTAAGCTAAAAGGATTTGAAAAGGCGTATCCACGCCAATTATCCGGTGGAATGTCGCAGCGTGTTGCCATTGCCAGGGCCTTATTACGTAATCCTGAAGTTTTATTGCTGGATGAGCCATTCGGTGCATTGGATGCCTTCACGAGAACGCATCTTCAAGAGGCTTTACTAGAAATATGGGAGAGGAATATGACAACGATGGTGCTTGTCACCCATGATATTGATGAATCCATCTTTTTATCGAGCAAAGTGGTAGTCATGGAGGCAAAGCCTGGACGGATTAAAGCTATCGTTCCAATTGATTTACCATATCCAAGATTTCGAACAAGCAAAGCGTTTCAGGAATTCAGGACCGTCATTTTAACCCAACTTGATCATCATCCGGAAGAAAGGGAAGATTGGAGCATTTAATTAATTTTTGAAAAAAGGAAGGATGAAAAATATGTCTACGCAGACCGTTGCTCAAAACAAGTCGCTTGTCATAAGGAAAACGAAAAAACAATCCCAACTTGCCAAATCAGCATTGCGGGGTTCGTTCCTTCCCGTTGTCGTGTTGATTGCATGGCAATCATTAGGTTCGGTTGGCATCCTGCCTGCCCAATTATTCTCATCTCCTTTATTGATCGTCACGACTTTCATAGATCTCGTTCGGTCAGGGGAAATGGGCATGCATTTACAAATCAGTTTAACGCGGGCTCTTCTTGGCTTTGTATTAGGTGGTTTTTTAGGCTTATTGCTAGGAGTCATCGTGGGCATGCAAAAAAAATCCGAAGAATATCTTAATCCGAGCATTCAAATGTTACGAACGGTTCCTTTACTTGCGATTACCCCTTTATTCATTATGTGGTTCGGGTTTGGTGAACTATCCAAAGTGCTGCTTATTGCTTTAGGTGCTTTTTTTCCTCTATATTTACAAACTTTTTTGGGCCTTCGGAATGTGGATAAAAAACTATACGATGTTGCCAGAATCTTAGAGTTTAGCCGTCTGGAACAAATAACGAAGCTCATGATTCCGGCAGCTTTGCCAAACATATTGCTTGGTATCCGTTTAGCCTTAAGTGCGGCTTGGATGTGCCTGGTCGTAGCTGAATTGTTGGGTGCGGATAGAGGGGTGGGCTTCATGATTCAGGATGCCCGTTCATTCATGCAGACGGACGTCGTATTCGTAGGCATCATCATTTTTGCCCTCGCTGGCAAAATCTCCGATTCGTTTGTCCGCTTTTTAGAAAATCATTTACTGAAATGGCAAGATAGTTTTAAAGCCTAATTGAAAAGGATGACCGCCCGGTTTTGGGAGGTCATCCTTTTTCTTGTTTGGTAATGTTTGTTTAATCTATTTCTCTATGTAAGGGTAAATAAATGGTGAAAGATGTTCCTTTGTTCAATTCGCTCTGCACCACGATTTTCCCCTTGTATTTTTGAATGATGGAATAACAAACGGTCAGTCCGATACCTGTTCCCCTGTCTTTAAGCGAATAAAAAGGGGTACCGAGTATTTCAAGCTGTTTTTTGGAGAGGCCCATTCCTGTATCCGTTATTCGAATTTTTGCCATAGTGCCTTCCTGCTCTGTTTCCACTTTGATGAATCCGGGATCGTTCATTGACTCAATTCCGTTTTTTATGATATTGACCAGTATCTGTTTAAGCTCGATGGGATTCATGTTAATGTGCAGGTCGTCACGGAAATCCAAGAGAAAGCCTATGTTTTGATTATTGGCGAAACTCGTTAATAGATCGGAAATCTTTTGGATCTCGAAATTTAAAGGAATGACCTCTACATTATCCGTTTGCGGTTTTGCCAAAGACAAATAATCATTGATTATCACTTGTGTATATTCGAGTTCTGTGAGCATGGTCTGTACATAAAATTTTTCCGTTTCATTCAGTTCCTTCTCTTGATCTAATAACTGGGCAAACCCTTTCACGACTGTAATCGGATTACGTATCTCATGTGCAATGGTGGCAGCGAGCTGTCCGATTGAGTTCAGTTGCTTGGCCTGCTGTATTTCCTTGTGAAATGCATTCGTGGATTCCACCCTATTATTGGTTCCTATGAATACGAATACCAATATGATTTGTATGGCGATGAAATTAAGCGTGTTGCCGAAACTATCCAAAGCGACATATTCATAAGTATTTTGAAGATCTGTTTTTGAAATGATCAAGATGGAAGCGGGACCTAATATGAAATTTAAAGTGGCGACAATATAAAACCCGATTTTATCAAAGAGAAAAATGGGAATCAAGGGTGCTAAAGCAAATAAAGCCAACATGATTGCGGTATCTGGGAAGATCAAGAATTTCCCATATAAATAAACAGTAATTAAGAAAATGAATAGGGTTTTATAAAAATTGACTTCAGTTTTTAAGTAAAATAACAGAGAAATTATCATCCCCGATATTAAAATGACCTGCAATATCATCGCGTAGGGATTATCTTTCCAACTTATAGGTGATACAGAAATCCCAACTAATAGTAAAAGGGATATCATTGCCATGAATGCTTTCAGTATAAATCGGTGTTTGTTTTGATAATATTGATAATTTTTTAACATAATTCCCCTTAATATTAATATTCTGTTTGTTTGTTTAATAGTAATATGATACTAGTTTTTTGTAAATCAGAAAAAGATAGGTGTTGCCATCGATAGTTTTTCTATATAGTACCGGAAGGGGAGGTCAAGGAGTTAGGAACATATCTATCCATGCGCACTTAGTATGTCAACATTGGCACATCTGATCTAATATATGGGTTTTATTGGGTTTGTTTTTGGTTTAGTATGGATGTGTAAGACTTAAAGGACAAGCCCTATTGGGGATGAACGATAAAGAAATCGTTAAAGACCGCGAAGAATGGAGTTAAGTAATGAGATTTTGGAAATATTTGGCTGTTTGTATTTGGGTGACTGTTTTTTTCTACTATTTCAATATGTACATGCCAAGAAACTTTTTATATTTTCTTATTGGATTACCAGTATCCATGTTTAGCACATTTTTCATTTATGATTTTTTTAGAAAAAGAGGCTTTTAGCGGATTTATGAATGCACGGGGGTAATTGTTTGATAGGTTATTTTACTCATTTTTACTAAAATATGATTTCTTTACATTATATTAGCTGTAGATTCACATTCCCCTTCTAAAATGATGGTAATAATAGGAGGGGGAGAGGGAAAATGAAAACGAATATAAAGAAATTCGGCTTTTGTATGATGAGTGCGGCCTTTATATTGCAAGCTACTTCCATGGGGGCATCAGCTGCAAATGGAAGTCATTCCAATTCATCTATTTATGAGAAGAAAATCGTGAATATTGCACATCGGGGAGCTTCTGGCCATGTACCTGAACATACCATTCCCGCTTATCAATTGGGAGAACAAATGAAAGGTGACTACATAGAAATCGATCTTCAGATGACCAAGGATGGAAGATTGATAGCCATGCATGATGAAAAGGTGGATCGTACAACGAATGGTACAGGTCTGGTGAAGGATTTAACGCTGGCAGAAATCAAGAAACTGGATGCCGGTTCATGGTTCAATGAACAATATCCGCAATTGGCAAAAGAGGTATATGAGGGGGTAAAGGTTCCCACTCTTGAAGAAGTCTTTAAGAAGTTCGGAAAGCAGGCCAATTACTATATCGAAACAAAGTCACCTGAAGTATATCCAGGAATGGAAGAAGAACTTCTGCAGGTTCTCGAAGAATATAAAATGGTGGATTCAAAAGGCCGTACCAAGAATGTATTAATACAATCGTTCAGTAAAGAAAGCCTTATGAAGGTTCATGACATGAATCCAAAGTTACCGCTTGTACAACTCTATTCTTATAAGAACCCAGCAACCATTTCCGATGAAGAATTGAAATCCGTTAAGGAATATGCAATTGGCGTTGGCCCGAACTTCAATAAGGTTGACGGACAATATGTGAAGATGGTTCGCAGTCATGACCTTCAATTCCATCCATATACAGTAAATGATAGAGCGGATATGAAAAAGGCTCTTGAATGGGGTGCAACGGGGCTGTTCACTAATTATCCTGATGTATTCAGCGAGGTACTAAGAGAGTACAAACATGATAGTCACAATGAAAATGGGAATTTATAAGGTTACTAAATAATTGCTTTATATGTGAGTCCCGGTTTTTCCGGGGCTTTTTTTGTATTGAAGGGCAAATTGGGTGGTCTTAGGCTTAGCGGTAGTTTTTGACGGGTATATCAAATGTATTAAAAATATTTTAGGAGGTTGATTATGAAAGCTGTCACTTTTCAAGGAGCAAAAGAGATACAGGTAAAACAAGTTGAAGATCCGAAACTGCAGCAAAAGGATGATATCATCGTACGAGTGACTTCAACGGCTATTTGCGGATCCGATCTCCATATATATCAGGGTGCTTTGCCCACGCATAAGGATTATGTCATTGGCCATGAACCGATGGGCATCGTTGAAGAAGTGGGTCCGGAAGTAACGAAGGTGAAAAAAGGGGACAGGGTTGTCCTGCCTTTTAACATATCTTGTGGGCACTGTTATTATTGTGAACATGATATGGAGAGCCAATGTGATAATTCCAACCCAAATGAAGCGGTGGATACAGGCGGATACTTTGGTTTTACGGAACGATATGGGAACTATCCAGGCGGGCAGGCAGAATATTTAAGGGTCCCATATGGAAACTTCATGCCGTTTGTCATACCAAAGTCATGTGAACTTGAAGATGAAGCACTATTGTTCATGTCCGATGTGCTGCCAACCGCATATTGGAGTGTAGAGAATGCTGGCGTCAAGAAAGATGATACGGTAGCGGTACTTGGCTGTGGGCCGATTGGCTTGATGGCTCAGAAGTTCGCTTGGATGAAAGGCGCAAAAAGGGTCATTGCAATCGACAATCTTCCTTATAGGCTCAATAAGGCAAAACAGATGAATAAGGTTGAGGCGTATAACTTCGACGAGTATAACGATATGGGCAGCTACATTAAGGAAATCACTTCAGGCGGGGCCGATGTGGTCATCGATTGTGTGGGGATGGATGGCAAGAAATCAACGATCGAGGCGATTGAGCAAAAGCTGAAACTTCAGGGCGGAACGTTAAGCGCGATCGAGATTGCACTTAACGCCGTACGTAAATTCGGTACGATCCAACTGACTGGCGTATACGGATCCAAATATAATATGTTCCCATTAGGCAATTTATTTGAAAGGAACATTAACCTGAAAATGGGGCAAGCACCAGTCATTCACTACATGCCAAAACTTTTTGATGAAATCACGGATGGAAAGTTCGACCCTACGGAAATCATATCTCATAAAGTCCCTCTCGAAAAAGCGAGTGAAGCTTATCAAATTTTTAACGATCACGAAGATGAATGCATTAAAGTGGTGTTAAAGCCTTAATCTTAAGCTTATAAAAATTCCAATGCATGGAGATGCATTGGAATTTTTGGATATGTTCGCAAATAGGTAATGGTGTATTATGGATAAACGTATAAAATGGGTGTGAAATATGAATGGTAATTATGCCTTTGAACGGAAGAAATCAGGATTACACTGATTTTTTCGGAAATGTTACGATTGACCCTTCAGATGATGAAGGAGCATATGACTCAAAAAGAAGAGTTGATTTAATAATTAGATGCATTGCCAAGTGAACTTGAATAAGGGTTTTGGGTAATGAGATGGAGTATTTTTATTATATAATGATAGTGACAAAAGGAGGATGTATGGATGGTATATAATTCGGCAGCAGAACTTTGTGAAGGGTTTGGGTATCCGCCTGTTCACGTTAAATTGACGATAGAGATCGTCGATAAGAGATTGGGACCTGTAACGGCGGAAGCAGAGATTGCCATTAAGCCTGTTAAGTCAAAGGAATATCTAGAAGTATTGGTGGAAGAATTGGAATCGGAGCATATCTTTGCTGATGAAAATGGCAGTATCTATGGCAGCTTCGGCATCGATCAAAGTATCCAGATATATGATGAAGTCCTGGCTACAATTCCGTTCGAAGAGTTAATAGGAAAGGAAAATTGGAAAGAGATAATAGAGGAATCAATCACTGTGGATAAGCTAAAGGAACAACTGGGGAAATCCCTCAATGATTATCAATTCAGTGATTTGAGCGGGAAATATAAATTCAGGAAAAGATGTACGATAACGGAACTTCAATTCATAGAATAAACCAAAACTGGAGAAGGCGAAATGCTTTCTCTTTTTTTGATGCCATCATAATCAAATGCTGATAGTGAGACAATCCGTAAGAGTTTTTAGACATACACAATGTCAAGAAGAGATCAGTAAGGTTTTTTATGGTGCACCATACATATTTTTATGGTTTTACATAGGGTAATATATTGATAAGGACTTTTACAAGAAAACGAAATGTATATTTTAAAAGTTAAAAAGGAGAATATATGAAAATTGGTTTGGTACGGCATTTTAAGGTGGCACATGAATTTCCCACTGGGAGACCTGTTACGGCGGATGATATGAGGCAATGGTTTGAGGACTATGATGCAGCGGATATCATTTACGGAACGACTTTGTTTGGTGTGGAGGAATGGCAGGAATGTTATTGCAGTGATATGTCGAGAGCTGTCAAGACAGCGGAACATATCTATCCAGGTACGGTTCATCGGATGGAGGAGCTGCGGGAAATACCTTCCCCTCCACTTAAAGGAAAGGTTAAGCTGCCGTTCATCCTTTGGGCAATCTGGATCCGCTGCTGCTCGGTAATCAACAAGCAGACAAGGGCGGAAATTAAGATCGCTGAGCGAAGGATCAATAAAGTATTGGATGAGGTCTTAGCAAAGGGGGACAGGGATGTTCTGATCGTGAGTCATGCCGCCCTCATGGTATATATGAGGAAAGAGCTGATACGACGGGGGTTTAATGGTCCAAAGTTCAAGATTGCCAGTAATGGAAAGCTTTATGTATTTAAAAGATGATAAAGGGACTATATTAGGTTTCCTACCAGAAGGGGTAAGTCATTTTTGCTTATTTTAAGAAAGAGGAAGGCATTTTCCGAATAGTTATTCTTTTTTTATTGGTTGTGGTTTATTATTGTAATAGTGTAATTTCTACGAATTCAATAATAGGGGAAGAGGGGTGGACATTTTGCTGAAGGCAGTTTTTTTTGATTTAGATGATACATTACTTTGGGATCAGAAAAGTGTAAAAGAGGCTTTTGTGGCCACATGCGAAGTGGCTAAGGAGAAATATGGCCTGAATGTCGTCGAGTTTGAAGAGGCTGTGCGAAAGGAAGCACGTGAGCTTTATTCTTCTTACGATACATATGCATTCACTCAAATGATCGGAATCAACCCATTTGAGGGATTATGGGGAAACTTTCAGGATGATCATGATGAATTCCGGAAGATGGCCGGGATTGCACCGGCTTATCGGAAAGAAGCGTGGACGAGAGGTTTGAAGGCATTAGGGATCGATGATCAGGAATTCGGGCTTGAACTGGCAGAACGTTTCCCGGCCGAGAGACGCAAAAAGCCATTTATCTATGAAGAGACCTTCCGTGTTCTCGATGAATTAAAAGGGAAGTACAAATTGCTATTGCTTACGAATGGATCTCCTGAACTGCAAAATACCAAACTTGAAATTACCCCTGAACTGGTTCCTTATTTCGACCAAATCGTGATTTCAGGCGCTTTTGGACGAGGTAAACCAGATGCCTCCATTTTTGAGCATGCTTTGGAAATCATGGAGCTTGATAAGGATGAAGTATTGATGGTCGGAGACAATTTAATGACCGATATCCTTGGAGCATCACGGGTAGGCATAAAGTCAGTTTGGATAAATCGCCATGATAAGGAACGGAATGAAGTGATTCCGACCTATGAAATCAAGCATTTAGAGGAGCTTTACCCAATTCTTGAGAGCTTGGGGAATTAATTAATGGCACTCTCCAAATAACAGATTTTGGAGAGTTGTAATGAAAATATTAGGTCTTTCAAATTATTTACAGAATGAAAAGGGTGATATATAGTTACCCTGTAATCAATTAAATTATTCAGACTAGGGGTGTCCAATAAAAGTTGGGCTGAGAGAGAAGCGCTTAAGCTTCTTAACCCTCAGGACCTGATCTGGTTCATACCAGCGTGGGGAAGTTAGAATCTACTAAACAATGACATTTCAATTGGTCATTTCTGTAGTCATACTAACGTTAG
Organism: Peribacillus sp. NPDC058002; assembly: GCF_042886655.1. NCBI lineage: Bacteria > Bacillati > Bacillota > Bacilli > Caryophanales > Bacillaceae > Peribacillus > Peribacillus sp. NPDC058002. The sequence continues at coordinate 17,287 of NZ_JBHVQU010000007.1, forward strand.
CCGGGTCTTAAATATGAGATCTGGCTTTTTCGTGCGAAATGGATTGGATTTTGTCCTTTTTAAATGAACTTAAAAAGGAGAAATGAAATCATGATGAGTAATTCTGTAAATGACATGAACGTTTCAATTATGTCCAGTTTTGCCGGGAGTAAAAAAGTGTATGCTGAAGGGTCTAGACCTGATATTAAAGTACCTATGCGTGAAATTAAGCTAAGTCCGACTACAGGGTCATTTGGAGAAGAAGAGAATCCGCCTTTACGAGTTTATGACACAAGCGGTTTTTATACGGATTCAGATTATCCCATTGATATTCGTAAAGGTCTGGCCCCGATTAGACGAAGCTGGGTTCTGGAACGGGAAGTTGTTGAAGAGTATGATGGCCGTGAAATAAAGCCCGAAGATAACGGGTATAAAAAAGTTGAGTCACAATCCAATGCCGAAGTTTTTCCGGGTTTGAAAAGAAAACCATTGCGTGCAGTGAAAGGGCAAAACGTGACCCAGCTCCATTATGCCCGTAAAGGTATCATTACTCCAGAAATGGAGTTCATTTCGATCAGGGAAAATGTGGCCCCTGAGTTTGTAAGAGAAGAGGTAGCTAGCGGGCGGGCTATCATTCCGGCAAATATTAACCATCCTGAAAGTGAGCCCATGATCATCGGACGTAATTTTCATGTGAAAATAAATGCGAATATTGGGAATTCGGCTGTAAGTTCATCGATCGAAGCTGAAGTGGAGAAAATGACTTGGGCTACACGATGGGGTGCAGACAATATAATGGATCTTTCCACCGGGAAGAATATTCACACGACCCGGGAATGGATTATCAGAAATTCACCTGTGCCAGTTGGGACGGTTCCGATATATCAAGCATTGGAAAAAGTGAATGGAGTCGCGGAGGATTTAAATTGGGAAGTTTTCCGGGATACATTAATCGAGCAGGCTGAGCAAGGTGTCGATTACTTCACCATACACGCTGGTGTCCTTTTGCGATACATCCCCATGACAGCCAAGCGAGTTACGGGAATCGTTTCCCGAGGGGGCTCCATCATGGCACAATGGTGCTTGGCCCACCACCAAGAAAGTTTCCTCTATACTCACTTTGAAGAGATTTGTGAAATCATGAAGGCGTATGATGTCTCTTTCTCATTAGGTGACGGCCTTCGTCCTGGATCCATTGCAGATGCAAACGATGAGGCACAATTTGCTGAATTGGAAACACTTGGGGAACTGACGAAGATTGCTTGGAAGCACGATGTTCAAGTCATGGTGGAGGGACCTGGTCACGTACCGATGCATTTGATTAAAGAAAATATGGATAAGCAGCTGGAAGTCTGTCAAGAAGCACCATTCTATACCCTGGGACCATTGACAACGGATATAGCTCCTGGATACGATCATATCACTTCTGCGATTGGTGCTGCCATGATTGGATGGTTTGGAACTGCCATGCTTTGTTATGTGACACCGAAAGAGCATTTGGGACTTCCGAATAAAGAGGATGTTCGGGTAGGGGTCATAACTTATAAAATTGCGGCCCACGCAGCTGACCTTGCTAAAGGCCATCCGCATGCAAGAAAACGGGATGATGCCCTTTCGAAGGCTAGATTCGAATTTCGTTGGAGAGATCAATTCAATCTTTCCCTCGATCCTGAAAGGGCGGTCGAATATCATGATGAAACTCTACCGGCTGAAGGTGCCAAAACAGCCCATTTCTGTTCAATGTGCGGCCCGAAATTCTGCAGTATGAGAATCTCCCAGGACATCCGTGATCTGGCGAAGGAAAAGGGTCTGGGTTTTGAGTCGGTAATCGATGAAGGGCTTAAAGAAAAAGCGAATGAATTCAGGAAAACGGACGGGGAAATCTATCAATGATTCCGACGAGAGGGAGAATTCGATGAATCGGGTAATCCAGATAAAAGTTGAAATGAAACAGTTGGAAACTCAATTGGAACAGCTGAAAAGAGAGCTGAACATTTTTCGGGAGAATTGTATTCATGAATTTGTAAAGCATGACTATAGTCAGCAATGTACAAAGTGCTACTTAATCGAAAGTCTGCAATGGTAGTGATGCCTTAATTGTCCTTTCATTATCTAATCCCCTTAATCATGCTGGGGCATTCAATCACAAAGTCAACATGATTAAGGGGATATTTTTATGCTCATTCATTAAAGCAAAGTTGGAAAATATAAATGCTGTTTGATACTTAACAGGTTATTCCTTGTAGCATTTCTTGATAACATTCATCACAGAGCATTTCATTTCTATCCATGTCAGTAACTTGAAACGTTACGGCATGGATTTTTTTCTTCCGTTTCATCAGTACAATAGAAGCATTTATATGTCATTAGAAATCCTCCCATTGAAATAAATGTGTTAATAGTTTAAAACGTCACGTTTTTTTTATACAGAAAACATGTCTGCAGCTTAATTGGTCTTCTTGGAAGAGTTTAGATTGAATAATCCAGTTGGGGTTCAACATACTAAACTTGTTCGCATCATTGATAAAACGAGGAGGGAAATACAATGCAAAACCAATATCAACAAGGTCAAGTACACCAGAACATGCAAGCGGGTGCCATTCCCCCACAAATGAATCACGGTGGTCACGAAGTATTCGATGTACATGAAGTGTTGTCGGGAACGATTGGTACTTTAAACACGTATACTCTTTTGCGTCAGCATATCAAGGATCAGGAATTACTTGACATCATGGATCGTCAATATCAGTTCATCCAAGATGAATATAATATCTCATTGGAGTGCTTCCAAACGGGCCAGGATCCTTCTAAACGGACTCAGAGCTACAAAATGAATCAAGATAACGATTTTATATATGGATTGACACCAACGCAGCCAAAGAAACCTTTGCAATCCGTCTCGGAAATTACGGATGAATGCATTTCAGGCTTGATGCTTGGAGCTGTCAAGTCTGCAGCATCCATGAAAGCAATGGCAGCGCTTGAAATAACGAATCCGGTGGTTCGCCGCGTATTTGCAGATTCCGTTCCGAACTGCATTGAAATGGCATATGAGATTTCGATATATCAAAACAAACATCATTACTACCAAGTTCCACAGCTTGCGCAGCAGGATATGCAACAAATGTTGAATTCGTATGCACCGGCACAAGGAAATAACAACAATATGAGTCATTAAAAGCATTTGTTAAGAACATAAAGAAGGGATAGGACCAACTCTCCTATCCCTTCTTTATTATTGTTTCATCTGATTTATTTCCTGGATGCATTCCTGGACGAGGGTTACAGCCTGACTCATGGTGGCTCCTCCGCCAAATGCTGCGGTCACGCCAATGGCTTCAAGAATTTCTTGTTCGGAACAGCCTTGATCAAGACATCCTTTTGTATGATAGATAATACAGTATTCATCTTGAGAATATAAGCTTATTCCTAGTGCGATAAGCTGTTTTTCTTTCTGGGATAATTGACCTTCTTTAAAGCACTCTTCCGTAAATGAATTGAATTTCTCTGCGAGATCAGGCATTTTATGCGTAAAGACACCGATTCCAGCTTTATAATCACGAAGAGCATTTTCAGTAGAATTATTAGCTTCGAATTCCATTTTCCATTCAGCTCCATCCTAAATTTTTTTTATCAAAAATTAGTATGAGCCAAATGCTGGATGAATAAACAGAAACATGGAGTTTACCAAAGGAATCATGGAACCGTCCTTCCTACAAGGCAAATGAACCCTTAGGCCGGGTGGCTTTGAACCATTGATAGCAAAGGATGCAGATTAGTGCGACGTCAATGGCATCACCGGCATAGTACATTAGCATTCCACCATTTTCCGCTTGTTCCTTGGTGACTCCGCTTGGAGGGTGGGCAAAAATATATTTAGAAAGGATATCATGGGCGGCCAGTGAAATTGTAAAAACGATAGCTCGAAACATGAAGCTGAACCTGTGTGGCGCAGGGTCCATATAGATCATGGACGCAGTGAATAGATAGCCGGCTATGAACACGTGAAAATGCACCAAGGCATGTAGAAGAGAATTGTGATGCATCAACCCATATAACCCAGTCGTATAAAGGATCCAGAGTCCCCCAATATTAAGCGTGGAAGCAGTGATTGGATGACTTGAAATTCGCAGCGGCCAGCTTTTCAACAACTTTGAAAGTCGTCTTGCTGATTGTACATCAAGTGTTCGCAGTGCAAGAGTTATAGGTGCAGCAAGCACGAGTAGAATTGGTGCAATCATTCCAAGCAATAAATGACCAACCATGTGCGTGGTGAAGTCCATATGCGCCCGATTTGCTATGGGACCTATAATTGCAAAGGCTGCACAGATGGTGCCAAGAATCCAAAAGAAAGTACGGTATAAGGGCCATTTTTTATAGCGGCGATTCGAAAATACGACAGCTGCGATATAAATAACTATAACAAGTGAGAAAAGAATCAATAAAATCGGTTCAAAACCAGTTCCATTATCATGAATATGTCCATTACTGTGCATGGCGGCCGTCTTCTTTCATTTTAAGTAAGCTGCTTCTTGTTAGAATGACGATGGTAATGCCGATCAGTATCATGATTGCGGCTGCAATGTTCCAAATCAAGTCGTATGGGAGAATATCGACATTGTAACGGATTTGATGGAGACGCATTAGCTTGTGCTGGATGGTCCCATCATATAACTGAAAAGCACCTGCCCCAAGCAAAACTCCTCCTATCCACCTTTTCAGCCATAATCCCTTTCGGCGGCGAAGGTCAGCGAACATGAACAGAGACCCGACCGTTGCGAACCAGCTTAGGGCATGAAATAAACCATCCGAGACAAGTCCAATGCTGGATGTGGACTTGTCATAGAAATGATGCCAATGTAATAGTTGATGAAAGATGGTCTCATCGATGAATGCCACCAATCCGATCCCGAATAGAAAACCGGACCATAGATTACGAGCGGAATAAGTATATCGTAATTCTGAAATGGATTGATTTCTTTGATTTCGGGGCCTGAAATCCATTTTCCATCCTCCTTTTAAGTTTCTTTATAATGTGGTTGGTTTTCCTATATATGGTTCTTCTACTGTACCCTGTATTGTAAAGTTATAGACAGGTATATGGATCTTTTTAAATCTTATTAGTGATCCATTCATAATCCTAAAATAATCCTTGGATTTTTAGTTCAATGATCATTGTTGATTGCATGTAAATTTTTTCTAATTACTGTTCGTTATAACTGGATTCATGTTTCTAGCATGGGCAGGCGGGTAATAAAAACCTAGAAAGTCAACTATTAATAAAAGGAGGAGTTAATATGTTCCGTCTTCAAAAAGAATTGCAATTTGAAGTTAAGGTAGAGTGGCCAGATCAATGCTTGCACGTCAAATTCAGGAAGTGTTAGGTGGACTGTTTGGGGAAATGACTGTCATGATGCAATATCTTTTTCAAGGCTTTAACTGCCGTGGAGAAGAAAAATACAAGGATATGCTGATGGATAGTGGTACAGAGGAAATTGGACATGTAGAGATGCTTTGTTCGCTCATTAGTCAATTACTTGATGGCGCTTCTCCGGAAGATCAGGCATAAGCTGCAAAAGATCCTGCCACAGCAGCGATCATGGATGGAATTAATCCCTAGTATTTGCTCGTAAGCGGACTTGGCGGACTGCCAACCAACTCAAATGGGGTGCCTTGGAACGGATCTTATATTGTAGCGAGGGGAAATCTATTAGCGGACATGCGATCGAATCTCCATGCTGAAAGCCAAGGACGCCTTCAAGTGGCCCGCTTATACCATATGACCAAAGATGAAGGGGTCCGTGCTACTTTCCGTAAAATGTTAGCCCGTGATCGTTACCACCAATATCAATGGATGGCGGCCATTGCAGAACTTGAAGAAAAAAATGGCGTAGTCGTTCCCGCTTCATTCCCACTGGAAGCGGAAATGGAATCTCAATCGGAAGCGTACGAATTCTGGAACTTGTCAGAAGGTAAAAGGAGACGGCCTTTGGGCAACAGGAAGCGCTCCAGATGGTACGGGAGATTTTGTTTATGTTGCTGAACCAGTTGCAAAGGGGCAGATTCCTAACCCTAAGGTTCCAGCAGCACAATTGCATCATGACTTGGATAGAAGTCAATCACTTAATAAAAGGTAATGGAAGCTTTTCAAAAAAGGCTCGATGGCCCCTAAAGGGACATCGGTTTTTTTATGTTAACAAAATCTGATTATTTGCGTGTGGGTATGTTTTGGAGTAGCATAGTTTCCATCTTCAAGACAACTTTATTAAAGGATGGTCACTACTTTAAATATAAGAAGAGTGACAAATGAAAGCAGTAGGTGAGTAAAAATTGCTATCTAAAGATTTTTCCAAGCCCACCCTGGAAAAGGTAGAATATTAATTAAGGTGAAAGTTTTTGCGATAAGTAGAACGGATATTATTTCACGAGTAGGGAAATCCGGTTATATGGCCAATCCAATATTGGTGAATGAAGTGTCTGGGGAAGTGGTGGAGCTAATGGCAGAATGATTGAAGAATGAAATATGGACAAAGTATAATGAATATATACAAAGTCGAGATACTCTTCGTCGGTATCTGTCTAAGGGGGAATCTTAATGAATGAACTGAATGCATTATTCAGGAAAAGAATAGGGCTCCAGGAAGATGTGAAACTGACATTTGAGAAATTAGATGAAATGCTGGAAAAGACAGCGAAAACCATTCCTTTTGAAAACTTATCGATCATGGCATCCCATCTGAGTGATATTAATAAAACGAATATCAGGAACAAAGTCCTCGTGAGGAATGAGGGTGGATTATGCTATGAATTGAATGCAGCCCTTTATTTTTTCCTGAAGGAGAATGACTTTGATGTATTCTTGGTACGGGGTGTCATCTATAATCAGGGGTGGATGACCATAGGAAGGACCCATGTCACCATTTTATTGAACCATGAGGGGAGAACCTATTTGATCGATACGGGTTTTGGCGGGAACCTGCCTTTAAAACCAGTTCCGTTGAACGCAGAAACGGTCGTTTCCCAAAATGGTGAATTCAGGATAAAAAAAGAAAGTACCGACCATGGAGATCATATCCTTGAATTGAAACTGAAACATAAGGATCGCGATTGGAGAATAGGGTATGCTTTTGATTCTTCAAAACCGGTAGAAAATGTAACGGAACTTAATGAGGTCCAAACGATCATCAGGGAAAATCCCCAATCGCCATTTAATAAACATCCATTAATCACCCGTTTGACAAACAGCGGGAACATCACTTTAACTGATACATCCTTTACACAGTGGGAAGATGGGAAAGTGACGAAAGAAGAAATAGATGGAACACGATTTAAAGAGTTAATGAAACAGCACTTCGATAGATAATGGATAAAAAGACTGAATATCTAAGGCGTCCATACCAAAAGACTGTCCATTCCCGACAGTCTTTTTTATGAATACCGGCAGCCAGGCTGCGGAAAGGAAGCGAAATTCGTAAAAACGTAGACAAACTCGCTTTTTTCGAATTTGCCTACAGTCTAAATAATCCATTACAGAAGTTTTTACAATTTATTCAATAAATTTGAATTCAGTGGGGTGAGAAGGATATGGAGAGGAAGAATCGATTGGTTTTTACTAGATCGAATGCAGCTGCTAAACGAGAATTCGATGAAGCGATCACCATTTTGGAATATAGCGTAATGCTCGTTGAACTCTTTGGATTAGAAGAGTTCAACAATATAATTGCCGGACAGTTAAGGTTGATTTTATGTGAAACGAAAAATACGCGCATTAAGCGGGAAAAGGTCACGATTGACCAATCCTTAATAAAGAAAATCAATCCTAACCCGAAATTATATCCCATTAAAGACTCCATTCAAATGAGCAATGTTCATATCACGGAAGACCTCTTCGATTATACTAAACAGAGGATTGAACTTAAGCTTTGGAGAAATCAAATTATCTATAAAACCGACATTGAAGGGGAAATCCAGGAAATTAAAATCATTGATTTTATTAAGGAAACAGCTAATAAGATTGGCGGTGCGCAAGCTATATCAAGTTTCCCTAATAAGTCCATTATTTCGGATGGACATACCAAAATCATGTTAATAGGTATAGCGAAAGGGTTATTCAAATCCATAGGCAGGGATTATAAAAAACATGCCTCCATGAACCTTTCGCATATCATGCAAAAAATCGAACAATCAACTTTGGGAGACTAGACATAAGAAGGACTTTTGACCAAGTCCTTCTTGCTTGATTACCAGGCAATATCCGGAAGGATTGATCACCTCAAATACCCTCTATATCCATCTCATCTCTTTTTACCTCTGTTAAACTACGCGAGAGCATGCTGTTCACTTTTATTATGAAATAATTAAGGTTATTAATATAGAAGAATGGGGAATTCCCTGATTACAAACAAACATGGGGGCCTTATGGTAAATGTAAAGACTTATTAAATTTACACTAAAATGCAGCTATGGATGATTGAGTTAATTTATAATGATATTCCGAATATAGTTTTACACATTATTGGAAAAATAGACTAAAAATAAAAAGAAAGAGATGATGATATGAAGGATTTTGATGGAAACCTTCCTGACGAATGGCTGGAATTAGTCACATTGGCAATGAAATCAAATATTACAAAAGAGCAATTCAAAAAGTTTTTGCAAGAAAAGTCGAATAGCAATAAAAGTAAAGATTGTGGTGGCTAAATAGAATTCTGTTCAGCCAAAAAAAGGTGATTTTTCTATCTGCGGGAATGGTTCTTCTTTTTTCAGACCTTTAATATTAACGCCATCAGGTTCAATTCAGGCAAGACTATTGCAAAAAAATGTATGGGGCACCATTACTTTTTTCACGAGTCACTCCATATTTTCTGCATATTTAATTGGTAAGATGGATGCAATCATAAAGGAGGTTTACTCAATATGAAAAAAAGAACAAAATTGCCTATCATCCTATCATTATTGGCAGCGCTGTTTTTAATCCTTGGCGCATGTTCCAACAGCGATGATAAAAACAAAGAGGATAAAGAAGAAATGGGACATAGTGAAATGGATATGAACCATTCTAGCTCGGGTGATGTTCCTGAAGAATTAAAAGCTGCAGAAAAACCAACATATGAAGTTGGAAGTCAAGCGATTATCAAATCAGGTCATATGGAAGGCATGAGGGGGGCTGAAGCAACAATAGTGGGTGCATTTGATACGACTGCTTATGCCATTTCGTATACGCCTGCAAATGGCGAGGAAAAAGTGGAAAATCATAAATGGATCATACAAGAAGAAATCAAAGATGCAGGAGAGAAGACGTATGAACCCGGAGCGAAGGTCACAGTAAATGCTTCTCATATGGAAGGGATGAACGGGACAGTCGCTGAAGTTGAATCTGCTGAAAAAACGACTGTTTATATGGTCGATTATACACCGACTACGGGGGGAGAAAAAGTAAAGAACCATAAATGGGTAACGGAAAGTGAATTATCGGCATCTGAATGATTTAACATCATGATTTGCAAAACCGAAGAAGAAAATAAGCCTTGGTTATCCTTAATGGTCCTTTTTTACCAGGAACGTTTTTTAAAAAGGTTGTAATCAACTCGCTTTTCTTCGAGTTTTTCTACAGTCTGAAGGAATGGCAAACAAGCCATTCCTTTTTTTGTGAATAAACATTTTTGAAAATTATTGTTTGTAGTGGATTGTAAAACTTTAGTATCTGTTAATATGGATTTATCAAAATGTGAAAAATGGGGTGCAAATATGTTGACTGGATTAACCATTAGGCCTTTTATCGAAAATGACTATGAGGCGCTGAGCAACTATTGTTTACCTATAGAACAAGCAATCTATACTTCCTTACCTTTGAAAGTTATCGAAGACTTCAGAAAGGATAAATATAACCTTCCCATGGTCATTTATTTAGATGAGGAGTTGATCGGCTGTTTTGCCTTATATACGGATAAAGCGGGAAATCAATATACAAGTAATAAGAATGCGGTTCTTCTTAAATCATTCTCCTTGGATTTGCGCCATCAAAAAAAGGGGCTGGCTTTTAAGACTTTAAAAGTGTTGCCTGAGATGATCAAACTAAGTCATCCAGATAAAAATGAGATTATACTAACAGTGCATCATTCGAATGTTCCAGCGATAAATTTATATAAAAAAGCTGAATTCGTTGACAAAGGATACAGATTTAACGGGGAAGAAGGGGAGGAATTTATTTTCCATTTTGCTCTGGATTAAGTGAGCTTTAGATAACTTCCGGAATATATAGAGGGCAGTGGAACGTGTTGGCAACCCCGGGGGAGTATGATAGAAAAAAACGTTCTCCCATAAGAGGTAAACGATAGGGGGATCAATCATTATTAGAGGCATAAAGGAGATGCAAATCCCAAAAAGTACCTAGTCCCCGGTATGGAAGGAATTTAATTAAACTTCCATATACAGTAACTTAAAAATGAAAGAGTGGTTAAACGCAAAATAAGCATCTTAATGATGCTTATTTTTTGAAAGTTCTCCATCCAACCTCCCATGCAGGAAAATTTTCACCATTGATATGGATACGACATGTTCAGAATTCATGGTATCCATCCTACAATTTCTAAAATCGTCAGAACAATCTCAAAGACAATGAGAATCACAATGATCCATTCAACGAATAGTCCCCTGATCGAATGGCTGATGTTAGAAAACCCATCCATAATGTTATATAAAATTTCGGTTTTACTTTTCAAGATTTTATACCGATCATTCAATTCAAAAAAATTAAGCATTCTGTCATAAAATTCGCCGGCAATACTGCTTGTCCATGTAATATCAGGTTTATCCAGAATCATGATATACGCTAGGGTATTGTACTCGTGACGAACGATTTTTGCCGTCGTCCTCGCTAATTCCTTGTTGCCGATTCTTAGCTTGCCTTTTTCCAGCCGGTCTATCATGGCTTCGAGCTTGTCGTGGATTTTTCCGAGTTGTTCCTCTGTTTTTTCAAGTGCCACCGATTTTGCGAGAATGGTGGAAATTAATTCAGGATAGAAAAATTCATATTTAGGCACAACTACATATTCGTCTGTCAAATTGATGTTTTCAGTTTCACTGAAGTGAAGGCTGTAATCGTCTGTATATCTGTCTACATTAACGAGATCAATGTCCGGCTCGAAAGAATGGATAAAGGATGAAAACTCCTTAATCTCATCCGCGTGTGAGTAATTAATGAAGACAATGCTGCCAAAGGAGAAAACCAGCACCTGTTGCGATTCGTCCACATTTTTATTAAGGATGGAACTTAGAATATCGCCTTTAAGGATTAAAGGCTCTTCCCAGGTGAATTTTTTAGGAATGCCGCAATGAATGGCGATTTTGTTCAAATCAATTTCATTAGTGATTGCACATGCTTTAAAGGTAATGGGTTCCATCAATATCACTCTCTTCAGCAAATTGGTCTTTTTTCGATTCTATTCTATTCTTACAAAAACATGCTTGAATAATTCTTGAAGGTAGAAAAAGGTACTGATTGGTCCCTGGACCAAATAAATTCCATTAAGGATATGATGAGCTTTTGATTTTATGCTATACACTCCCAAGTCCTATTAACAGACTTAAATATAATAGTTTATATGTAAGAGGGCGATTATACGAATGCTGATCCTTCCGGTTATGTCATTACTGAAATTTAACAAAAATATATAAAAGTTCATGAAAACTTTACTTATATTTACAGAATTCTCATATTGATGTCGATATTCAGTAATACATGTTTGTTATAATCGATTGACGGTTTTAAAAGTGATTGGAAAAGGGTCTTCTAAAAATCCTTCATTTACAGATGAGTAGCAGGCTGATTGAAGATGACTGAATAGTAGGAGTGAACAAAAATGGAGGAATCTATAAATCTATATGAGCTTACATTTAGTGAAAAAGATAGATATGTAATCATTACCAATGCTTATCCGCATGAAGATCAGTTATATCGGAATGGGTTTATCCATCGAAGAGTCAAGGCTTATCTGGATGAGGGTTTGAAGGTCGATGTCTTTGTTTTGCATCCTGCCTATAAAAAAGCAGAAAAGTATACGTATGAAGATGTGCCTGTTTATCGAGGAACTGAACAGCATCTGCGCATTTTCTTAAATCATAAAGTACATAAAAAAGCGCTCATTCATTTTGTTAATCCAAAAATGGTACAAGCGATAAAAGATACGAACACAGATTTACCGATTATCACCTGGATACATGGATTTGAAACGGAGGCATGGCATAGGAGATGGTTTAATTTTCTTGAAAGCCCTGAAAGCTTGAGGAAGATACTTGAAATGTCGGAAGACTATTATATAGAACAGCTTTCTTTTATGAATTGGTTTTATCAAACGAATGAATTGGATACAACCTTTGTTCATATTTCCAAATGGTTCAAAGAACATATTGCGGAATGTGACGCAAGAACGGAATCGAAAAATTCAGTAATCATTCCTAATGTAATAGATGACAATCTGTTTACCTTTATGGAAAAGCCCGTTGAAAAGCGGACAAAAGTCCTTTCAATCAGGCCATACGCTTCACGAAAATACGCCAATGATTTATCGGTGAAAGCGGTGCTGGAACTATCGAAGAGACCATACTTCGATAAGTTGGAATTTGGATTTTATGGTGATGGGAAATTGTTCGATCAAACCGTTGAGCCAATCCTGGATTTTGAGAATGTAACGATTCATAAAGGTTTCCTCTCTCAGGAGCAAATCGCTGCATTACATAAGGAGTATGGAATTTTCCTTTGCCCGACCCGTTTGGATTCTCAAGGTGTTTCAATGTGCGAGGCCATGTCCAGTGGGCTAGTGCCGATTTCAACAGATATCACGGCAATTCCGGAATTCGTTAAACACGACGTTTCTGGCCTTCTTACAAAACCTGAGTCCCCTATCGATATTGCGGATGCAATAGAGCGCTTATATTACAACTCGGACGTATTTTTAAGAGTGTCAAAACAAGCTTCTCAGTCGATTCGTGAAAAATGCGCGGTAGATGTTGTTATTAAAAGAGAATTGGAGATTATCCAAGGTTAAATGAGGGGAGTTTTTTCAATATGGACGAACGAAACGAATATTGGAAAACTATGTATGAGGAACTTGAATTACAAATGAAAGACATGATGTCCATGACATTGGAGCTCATAGAGGCAAGTGGCACTGAAAAGCAAAAAATAATTGAGAATATGACAAAAGAAAATAATAGGCTGCGGGAAGAATTAGAAAAAGGTAAGATGGCCCAAAAAGAAAATATTAAGCTTAACAAAGAAATGCGAAGACTTAAGTTATTAGAACACAAATTCAACGTTACATATGCAGGGAAATTCACGCTAAAATATCTTGCGCTTAAATCATCTATTAAAGAGCAAATAAAAAAATAAAAATTCATACCAGATTTCAGTCATTGGAGTGAAAACTTTGAATTCACATGAACTAGTTGAAAACAGAAAAATGAAGGTGCTTCTATTTGGCTTTATTGACATGAATTCAATGGATGGATCTGCAGTATTTTTATCTTCCTTAGCATCGACCATTGCTTTAGATTCCAACATCGAAGTTGACTTGCTTTTAGCTAGCCCGGTCAAACGTGATATCCTAATTCAGCCTCTTGAGAAATTTGATAATATAACCATTCTCAATCCTTTTGTTGATCCTTTTTTTAGGGCCACCGATGATGAGTGGGTAAAAAAAGGTGTCATTGATTTTGATATAGCTGAAATGCTCATTTCAAATTATTGGAGTCAAAAGGAATATGATTGGCTATTTGTAAGAAGCATTGAGACTGTTGAAAAAATAGCAAAGCATGAGCATATCATAAAGAATACATTAGTTTATGCTACAGGCTTGACTCACATAGGTCAGGATGTTAATGAAGAAAAATTTGAGAGCATCAAAAATATATATGATCAGTGTGCGTATTTCTTATGTCAAACAGAAGAGATGTGCGATTTTGTCATTGAGATTCTTAATTTGAATAAAGAAAAAAACAAAGTTTCCCTGCTTACGCCGATGATACCAAACGTTGAATCAGCAGAAGGGCAGACCCGGTTAAAAAACAAACTTGTATATACAGGGAAATTCGACCCGGACTGGAAGACCATTCCCATCATTACTGCTTTTAAAGAATTAAAACGTGAGATTCCGAATCTGTCACTTGATGTAGCGGGGGATAAATTCAAATGGGTTAAAGATGATTCTCATTTTAAGGAAGAAGCTGCATACCTCCTTAAAAATACAGATGGGCTTACATGGTACGGGGCATTGACAAGGGAGAATGCCCAACAATTAATCGTGAACAGTGATATTGGGATAACCTGGAGAAGTGAGGAAATGGACAGCAGTCTGGAACTGTCCACAAAGCTATTGGAGTATGGGATCTTAAGGAAGGCTGTAATAATGAATCCAACTGAAATGCATATAAAGCTTTTTGGCGAAGATTACCCGTTATATGCTGTTACAGAGAAGGATTTCCGTGAAGCTGTCAAATTAGCGCTATGTAATAAGGATATATATGAGTTTGCTGCGCAACGAATGTATCAAGTTAGCAGGCAGTTTTTATTTTCGGAAGCCATAAAAAAACTGCAAGGTCTATTATGGAGCAAACGTATTACAGATTATGTGAATGAAAGCTCGGATATGTTTTATATTGATGAAGATGATTTTGATGAACTGAATAAGCTTGCACCATCAAAAAAAGTGAAAAAATTGCCTGCAGAGTTTAATGGTGACGAAGTTTTTACCTATATTGTCAAAAACATACCTGAAGAAATAAAACGAGTTGAAAAACTGTCTAAACTGTCTGGGTATGGTCAAATCACTTCAATGGAAAAATCCGGATGTTATACATTTCTCCACATCCATAAAAGTTATGGAAACTTTGAACAAAATTTTCAAAATAACATGCCATATTTAAAAACGATAGGGTTTGAAACCTATGGCAATCCTAAATTAAAACCAAAAGATGTGGAAGTTTCAATGAAAGAACAGGCAATTGTCGATAATAAAAACAATGAATTTAAAGTGAAAAATAAAGAATTGGTTAAAGAAGTGAAGCAATTAAAAAAACTAAACACAGTTCAGCTTAAACAAATTACTAAGCTGGAAAAACAAAACCTAGCACTTGGGCGTAAATATGATTCACTTTCGAAGTCGAAAATGGGTAAAATGACATTCAAGTATTGGGATTTAAGAAAAAGGCTTAACTTTTAATAATGCAATGGCAGATACTTCTTAACTATATATTAGTCAAAGGAAAGCTCCTGAATGCTGCACGCATACAGGGGCCTTTGTCATTTATATCGAGTAAAGGAGCCCTTGCAAACTTTTTATGTATGTTGTCGATTTCCTCAGTATGTATAAAGCTGCGTCATTTTACTATTTCATGAAAATTAAAACTAAAACACTACTCTTTCACCATTTACCTAATAGACCGATTATCCTTTAGTAGTGTTATAATATTCTGAAAAAGGGGGAGAGTTGATGGAGGAGAATATGCCAAAAGCGATTCAAGATGATTATCCAGATGAATTTGCATGGTGTTATGGATGTGGTCGGTTAAATAAAGATGGTCATCATTTTCGAACGGGTTGGCAAGGCGAACAAACAAAGACAATTTATACACCACGTCCAGAGCATATCGCAATTCCAGGATTTGTTTATGGCGGCTTGATTGCATCGTTAATTGATTGTCATGGAACAGGTTCAGCTGCACTGGCAATGCATCGTAAAAATGGGCATGAAGTTGGAGATGGAGTGGAGCCTCCCAGGTTCGTGACCGCTTCACTTAAAGTGGAGTTTGTAAAGCCAACCCCAAATGATGTGCCATTAATGGCAGTTGGGAAAATTCATGAGATTCATCCTAAGAAATGGAGAATCGAAACAGAGGTATTTGCGATCGATAAACTTTGCGCCCGAGGCGAGGTTGTCGCCGTGGTGATGCCAAGTACGTTTACAAGCAAAGAGTGATCGAACTCTTGGAAAAGGTCATTAAATAAGCTAATTAATATGAACGCAATCAAAAGGGAATTAAGATTTTGCAAAGGGCCGTCCAATTATTTGGACGGTTATTTAGTGTATCTGTGTATCCATTTCAAGCATGTTATCGCTATAAAGCGGCATGTAGCTGGAAATCACAAACGAAATATCAAAGATATTAATATACTTACATTATAAGTAAAGGGAGGCCGCAGAATGAAAATAAACGTAGAGATAGATGAGGAGATCAAGGCGATAGAGGTGCTTATCCGCAATCATGAATGGAATGAGGAAGTGCAGGAACTGATGGAGCGCTTGAAGGAGAGGAAAAGACCGTATTTTGTTGGTAGAAAAGAAGAAATGCAGCATGTCTTCCGGGCAGAAGAAATTATCTGTTTGTTCACAGAGCAAGATTCCATAATGGTGCGGACGAAACAGGGTACTTTCGAAATGAAAGAAAGGTTATATGAACTGGAAAGGGACCTTCCTGGTAATCAATTCGTGCGTTTGTCCAAGTCAGTGATTGCAAATTTGGATGAGTTAAGCAGATTCGAGGCATCTTTCAACGGTACCTTATGTGTGTATTTCCGATCAGGGGAAAAAGAATATGTTTCTCGCCATTATGTTCAAGGGATCAAGAAAGCATTTCAATGGAAAAGGAAGGGATTATGATGAAAACACTATTATTCCGTAGCTTTGCTGGGATTTGCCTTGGGGCACTCGTGATGGTGCTGACGTGTTTTGGAGTGATCGCTTTTGGGGAGGTCACAGCATTAGACAGTGAAATATTTGTAAAAAACGCGATAGGCTGCTTATGCTGTGGCTGGTTCTTCAGCACGGCAACAATCATCTTTGAAAATGAAAAATGGAGTTTATTATCTCAAACCATTCTGCACTTCCTGACTGTCAGCATCCTTTACTTCCTATTATCCTTTTTTGTTGGGTGGATTTCATTCAGCTTAAAAGGATTAGCTATAGGAATTGGGATTTTTATACCATTCTATATGATCATTTGGATCATTTTCTATCTATATTTCCGTCATCAAGTGAAGATATTGAATGATGGACTTGATAAAAGAGAGAATTGAGGGAGGATTGATCAGTTAGAGAGGTGTAAAGCTGAACCGCAAGAAAATAAAGGCATTTTCGTATAACCCGCCGGCTTCATGATGCTTCATGAACTGCAGTATGTTCAATTGAAACAACAGTTAAAGCTGCAAAACGAAGTTACCATTTGAACGAACAAGAACACCAAAAAGGATAATGGGATCAGGTTCCATGAAGATACCGTACCATCTTAAACTGGAACCCTCTTATACCTGCTCGAACTATAGCAGGTCTTTTTATTTTCATTTTTCCTATGACATTTCTCCATTTGTTTGACCCCCTTTGGATTTAAATAAAGAGACACCGCTCGCTGTTGTATCGGTGTCTCTTTGTATTTTATCGGCTTTCTATCATTAACATTTCATCATAGATTAAGTTCTGTCTAAGCTCAGTCGCTGTTTGCATGGATATTTGCTCATCTTCAACCATTTGCTGAATGATATCACGTTCGATTTGCATAGCATTCAACTGAAAATGACTCACCATCTCTTCAAAGCGATTAGCTTCTTTTTCACTTAATGTTCCGAATGGATTCAAATAACGATTATATCTTTGAATGACAAGCATGACTTCATGACGGTTTTCAGGTGTAGTTTGTTGTTTGATCAATGAAATAGCTTCCTTTGAAGCTTCTTTTTGGGCTTTACGGAACTCCCGTATCAGGTCAGCATTTTTAATGATGGAGTCCTCCAATTTAGCTTCCCATTTCTTATCCCATTTGACATTGATCTTTTTCTTGAAAAGAATGGCCTGCAAATTGATCCAAGCCCTTTTCAGCGAAGATTTTTGCATATAATTTAAGGTTCTTGAAATATACACTTTATAAAG
Source organism: Peribacillus sp. NPDC058002 (assembly GCF_042886655.1). NCBI lineage: Bacteria > Bacillati > Bacillota > Bacilli > Caryophanales > Bacillaceae > Peribacillus > Peribacillus sp. NPDC058002. The sequence goes on from NZ_JBHVQU010000007.1 coordinate 35,184, forward strand.
TTCAAAGGCTGTTTGCGATATAGTCCCTTTTTCGACTAATCCAGAAACGACCTCCAATTCCTTGTTGGCACCAAGCTCCACTAAATCGCGTATTGTCCGATTATCCGGTCTATTCGTTATTCCCCGCTCCAAATCTATCAGTTGTTCATTTAAATCTTCCATCACTTGATGGACTGCTTTCTGATTATCCATGGTTGCTTCTTTGCTCAGCTGTTCGATCGTTTTATTTAAAATAATTTTATTAGCCTCCTCAGGGGTTAGGCGCTCATCTTTGAATACAACCGGTGTCTTTACCAGTAATGGCAAAAGAACCGTAGCCAATATGACGCTTAACAATATGACGCAAGCTGCGATAAACAAGACTGTATTACGCATCGGGAATAAAGTGTCATCCGGCATGAAATATGGTATGGATAAAGCTGTAGCCAATGTGATGGTACCATGAATGCCGCAAACGGATGTCAAAAATGCAAATCGGGATCTTGAGACATAATCATCATCGGTGTTTTCGCTATCTTCTGGATGAACCCTTGACATGATGAATTGCTCTAAGGGATTCACTCTGTTTTTCGTGAAGGTATTATGCAAAATGTATACCCAAATAAAACGGATCACCAATAATAAAAGAACAATCAAAACACTTATCCCAAAAAGATTACCCCTATTTAGGTCGGACTCAATTTCCTGATAAACACTCGGCAACATGAATCCTAATAAAGCAAATACAAGTCCATTCAAAACATAACCTAATACAGACCATGTATTAGTTGATACAATTTGCAATTTAGTTGTGGAACTCTGAAGGCGGTCCCGCTCGATGCCATGGATTACACCTGCAGCAACCACTGCCAAGATTCCGGATACATGGAATTCCTCAGCTACCATATATATGGCAAAAGGCGTAATCAGTTCAATAACAATGGACATGGAGATTTCTTCAAGTCCATGAACCCGTAAAAATAATCGTAATTTAACGATTAAATAGCCCAATAGGATACCTATAAAGATACCGCCTAAAGCTACAAATATAAAATTTAGCGAAGCATCTTTTATAGAAAATACCCCAGTTAGGGCAGCTGTCAAGGCAACTTTAAAAGCAACGATTCCAGCAGCATCATTGAAAAGTGATTCACCTTCAAGGATGGGCATCATATTTCCGGGCAATTTCAACCCTTTTGTAATCGATTGTACCGCTACGGCATCTGTAGGGGTAATCGTTGCTGCTAAAGCAAAAGCGACAGCCATCGGCATATCAGGTATTAACCAGTGGATGAAAAAACCTCCTGCAAAAACAGTCACGAACACTAACCCAAAGGCCAATAACAGAATAGGTTTACGCAATTCAAGCAATTCTTTACGGGACGTATTTTTTCCTTCTGTAAAGAGCAGCGGAGCAATGACACAGATCATGAATAATTCTGAGTGAAAATCCAATGATAATTGAAATGGCAATAATGAAAGCACTGCTCCCATGGATATCTGATATATCGGCAGTGGAATACGGGTCCATATGGCATTTAATATTGTAGCGATTATTGTGGAAACTAATAATCCGAGCAATGTGATTAAGAATGACATAGAATCTCCCTTATCTTCTAATGTTTTAGTCTGTTTGCCCATGAATCTTCTATAAAGAGATAAAAAAGAAGGGGTATTTTAAAGCGAATATCCATCCTTTAAAAAGTATCCCCCACTTTATGGCCTTGCATATCTTGGTCTAAATCCATACTTAAACAGAGGCAGTATTTTTCACTAGCCTCGGTTTTTGATATACCCCTTTGTTATTAATTACAAACAGGATATCACAAAGGATTACGGTTTATTCAATATCAACTTATAACATAACTTTTCAATTTGCTAAATATAAGTTCATGCTGAGCTCATGATTTTCTGTATAAAATACCCTTAATGAAGAAACATAGAAAAATGGAGTTAGAGCGACCTGCAAAAAAATGGGGGTAACCAGCTTGATTCGTAATGTTGGCAAATTGTTAAGAAAAAAGAAAGAAAAAAAATCCCTGGTACAAAATGATTATCTGGATTCCAAACCTGCAGATTCACTTGATGAGAATTTCAGTCAAAATGTTGAAACACTTCGTTCTGTTTATAATAATTGCTCCGATGTCATGTTCCGCTCGTTCTTACTTTTCGGAGAGACGCGGGCGATGCTCATTTACATTGCGGGACTCTCAGACATCGAGGCGATAGAGCAATATGTGCTATCCCCACTCATGCAGGAGTCATCAAAAGAACCACAACAATTAAATGAGTTTATTGAACATAAAATGCCCGTTCCTAAAGTGGTAAAAGTGAATTTTTTGGCGGATTGCATTGAATCGATTTCCTCTGGAAACCCGATCCTTCTATATGAAGGGGGAAGCGATGGATTTTCTTTAGGATTGTCCAAATGGGAAAAGCGGGCGATTGAAGAACCTGTGGCAGAGGGGGGAGTTAGGGGGTCACGAGAGGGGTTTATTGAATCTCTAGAGGTAAATACTTCCCAATTGCGACGTATTATCAAAAGTCCTGCCCTTAAAATACAATCTATGAAGATTGGAACTCTTACCAGGACGAATGTTTCGATTGCTTATATAGATGGACTTGCGGATAAAACACTGATTGAAGAGATTTCAACACGGTTGGAACGAATTAAAATAGACGGTATTTTAGAAAGCGAGTACATCGAGGAAATGATCGAGGACAATCCGTTTTCACCTTTCCCTCAGATCATGTCGACAGAACGGCCGGATGTAGCCTGTGCCAGCTTGCTGGAGGGACGAGCTGTCATTCTTGTAGAAGGAACTCCTTTTACTTTAATTGCACCAATATCCTTCTTTTCTTTAATTCAATCACAAGAGGATTATGCTCAACGTTTTATGGCAGGCACCTTTATCCGTTGGTTACGATACTTTTTTATGGGATTATCTCTTTTGCTTCCTTCACTTTATGTTGCTATTTTAACGTTCCATCATGAGGCGGTCCCAACCGCACTCCTGCTAAGCATAGCAGCATCCCGGGAATCGGTACCTTTTCCTGCAATAGTAGAGGCATTGGCTATGGAAATTACGTTTGAAGCACTAAGGGAGGCAGGGGTTCGATTGCCGAAGCAGGTAGGTTCTGCCGTCAGCATTGTTGGAGCGCTAGTGATTGGTCAAGCTTCCGTACAAGCGGGCTTGGTTTCAGCGCCAATGGTCATTGTGGTTGCGATTACGGGAATCGCTTCTTTTATGATGCCTCGCTATATTGCCGGAATTGCTTTCCGGATGCTGCGTTTCCCAATGATGCTGCTTGCCGGTACCTTAGGGCTGCTTGGCATCATGATGGGAATCATCGCCATAGTCATTCACTTATGCAGCTTACGTTCCTTTGGCGTTCCATACTTAGCGCCACTGGCGACGTTAAAAGGTAAAGAGCTGAAAGATGTGCTGTGGAGAGCCCCTTGGTGGATGATGGATACACGTCCGCGTCTCACAGGGGATTCTAATGTATACCGTCAAGCCCCGGAACAGAAATCAAATCCTAAAAGGGGGAGTGAAACGGAGTGAATAATAGCTGGAAGCGAAAAAGGATCCCGGAGAAAGGAAAGAGGCGTCATTTCATGAAAAGCGTTCTTCTTTTGCTCGTTATTTGTGGAACGACCCCCTTTCTAAGCGGTTGTTGGGATCGAATAGAAATCACTGATTTGGCGATTGTCACAGCAGCCGCCATCGATAAGAAGGATAAGAATCAAATAGAACTATCTGTCCAAGTCTTCATTCCAAGTTCAATAAGCAGTGGAGGCAGTTCAGGAGCGACCAGCCAGGGAGGGAGTGCGGTTGCGACATTGGTTAGAAGTGAAAAAGGCCCCAATATTTCAGATGCATTGTCTAAGCTTCAAAGCAAGCTTCCGCGAAAAGTATTTTGGGGACATTGTAAAGTATTTGTTTTCGGTGAAAAGTTAGCGATGGAAGGAATTCAAGAGCAGCTGGATTTTTTGCTGCGCCATCCTCAGCCAAGAGAGAGAGCAAATGTGTATGTCAGTAAAGGGAAAGCAAAGCCTATCCTGGAATCGTTGCCACCCCTGGAAAAATATTCAGGGGAAGTGCTTAGAGAACTATCTGATTTACATATTGGGATGCTGGTCACACTACAGGATTTAGATGAAATGTTAACAGGTAAACCTCAAGCTGCCGCACTTCCAGTCGTTAAAATATTGCCGCCGGGGAAAGGGCAAACAAAATTACAGGGAATTCCTTACATTTTTGGGACAGCCGTTTTAAAAAAGGATAAGATGACCGGGATGATGACAGAAAAAGAAACAAGAGGGCTGTTGTGGTTAAGGGATGAAATTGAATCATACACCGTGACCTTTCAACCCGAAGGTGTGAAAGGGGAGATTTCTTTGAATCCAGTGACGGCTAAAATCAAGAAGATTCCGCAATTTCGAAATAACAAATGGAAATTGTTAGTGAAGGTAAATACAGAAGGAGCTGTTATACAAAATGGAACGAATTTAAACCTTTCAAGTCCAAAAATGCTAAAAGCTGCAGAACGAGCATACCAAAAAGATATAGAAGATCGCATCGAGATGGCTTTTCTGCATACTCAGGATAAGAAAGCGGACATTTTAGGGTTGGGTAAAGATTTCTATAGGAAGTACCCTAAACAGTTTAATAAGGTCGAAAACCACTGGGATGATATATTCGCTGAGATGGAAGTGGAAATCGATGTTGCGGCCCATATTCGAAGACAGGGCTATATAAACAAACCGGCAGGTTTGTCTGAAAATGAGGTGAAGGACAAGTGAGATGGGGGGCTTTTTTGTGTACAACCGTGATCGTAGCTTTAATCATTTTGTTTGAATGGCCGAAAATGAAAAAAAACCCCAAAAAAGATAAAGTGGCATTTCTTACACTGCTCCTCACTGGCCTGGTTTTGTCCATGTTCAATCTCCCGCAGATGTCAGGACCCACTCAATGGATGGAAACTCTTTTCAGGCCATTTGGAGAGTTTATGGAAAAGTGAATCTGTTGCGGCATTAAATTAAGTCTTTTAAAGAAAGGAGGGAGCAGATGGAGAAAGGAAAAATTTCATCTCTGCAGATGGCATTCATGATGTATCCGACGATTGTGGCAACGGCTATGCTCGGAGTTCCAAGCATCACTGCCAAATATGCCAAAACTGATTTATGGCTTTCCCCCATTTTTGCTGCGCTAATAGGGTATCTGACGGTGTATATTGCGTTTAAACTGCATAAAATCTATCCAAAACAAACGGTTTTCCAATTCACTGAAAAGATTATTGGCCTGATTCCGGGGAAAATTCTCGGTTTCTTACTTTTGTTTTTTTATATCCAGAACACGGGGATAATCGTTAGAGACTACGCGGAATTTGTGGTCAGCTCTTTTCTGGTAAATACCCCTATTAGTGTGATCATGGCATCGATGGTGCTTTTGTGTGCTTTCATCGTACGCGGGGGAATAGAGGTGTTGGGGCGAGCTGCTGAGTTGTTTGTACCGGTTTTTATTTTTCCAATCTGTATCTTAATCCTCTTGCTGATTCCTGACTTTGATTTTATGAATATATTCCCGATATTGGGTAATGGCTTAATGCCCCCAATCAAGGGTGCGATTGTACCGGGAGGATGGTACAGCGAGTTTTTTCTGATCATTTTTCTTCTTCCTTTTTTGGTGGATATGAAAAAAGGGATGAAATCCGGGATGATGACTGTATTTGCCGTGATGATGACGTTAATTGTGGTGAATCTTTTGGTTCTTTTTGTACTAGGGGGAACAACACCCTCAAAGAATTACCCCTTGATGAATATATCTCGATACATTAGTATCGCCGACTTTTTTGAACATGTGGAGTCCGCCGTCATGGCGGTATGGATAGTAGGGGCGTTTTTGAAAATTTCCGTATTTTATTATGTATCTGCTTTAGGTACGGCGCAGTGGCTGAATCTTTCCGACTATCGGCCCGTTGTATGGCCGATAGGGATTTTGATTGTCATTTTCAGTTTTTGGTCGTTGCCTAGCTCAATAGATGTTAATCATAATGATAACATGGTCTTCCCTTCACAAGGAATCTTGATGCAAACGATTATTCCTCTGATATTGTTGGTGATTGCGGTTGTAAGGAAAAGAAATCGTAAAGGAACCGAAACTAGCTGAATTGGCGTTTTTATGCTAAATATCCTATCGATAAGGTGCTATCTATGTCCATACTCGCGCAACGGGGACAAAACCAACTGAATGGATTGCATCTTTTTTTAGCCGTTTGATGAGTTTACGAAAAAGTGAATCTATCCAGTGGTTGTGTGATTTCAGATTTACGTACTACCACAGAAAGGAGGAAGACGATGGAGAAAGGAAGGATTTCAGCTTTACAGATGGCATTCATGATATATCCAACAATCGTGGCAACGGCTATTCTTGGTGTCCCAAGCATCACGGCCAAATATGCCAAAGCTGATTTATGGCTTTCCCCCATTTTGGCGTCTCTCATCGGGTATGCGACGGTGTATATCGCTTATAAACTGCACAAACTTTATCCGAAACAAACGGTTATCCAATTCAGTGAACAAATCATTGGTCGGATTCCGGGGAAAATTCTCGGTTTTTTATTCTTGTTTTTTTATATCCCGATCACAGGGCAAATCCTAAGGAGTTATGGAGAATTTATTGTCGACTCTTTTCTGGTCAAAACTCCGATTAGCGTGATCATGGCATCGATGCTACTCCTCTGTGCCTTTATCGTCCGTGGAGGGATAGAGGTGTTGGGGAGAGCTGCCCAATTGTTTGTTCCTGTTTTTATCCTTCCGATCCTCCTCTTAATCATTTTACTCGGACCTGATTTTGAATTTAAGAATATATTCCCGATATTGGGGAATGGAATTATGCCTCCAATCAAAGGTTCAATTATACCGGGAGGATGGTTCAGCGAGTTTTTCCTGATCATTTTTCTCCTCCCTTTTTTATCGGATGTGAAAAAAGGAATGAAATATGGGATGATGACTGTGTTTGCTGTGATGATGACGTTAGTTGTGGTGAATCTTATCGTTCTTTTTGTACTCGGATCGACAACATCCACGAAGAATTATCCCCTGATGAATGTAACTCGGTATATCAGTTTAGCCAACTTTTTTGAACATTTGGAGTCCGCCATCATGGCCGTATGGATAGTAGGAGCGTTTGTCAAAATTTCTGTGTTTTATTATGCAGCTGCTTTGGGTACTGCGCAGTGGCTGAATCTCTCCGACTATCGTTCTGTTGTATGGCCGATGGGGGTTTTGATTGTAGAATTCGGCTTTTGGTCGTATCCTAGCTCTATGGATGTCAGTCGATATGATATCGTCGCCTTCCCTTTTCATGGACTTTTGATGCAAACAATTATTCCTCTGTTATTGTTGGGAATTGCAATGGTTAGAAAAAGAAATAGACAGAGAAAGGGAAGCAAATCAAGCTGACCTTTTCAGCCGATTTTTTGATCTTTGATTTAAGAGGCTTGAAAAAGTATGGGAATGAAAGTAGGCAAAAGGAACTCTATCTCCATGTTAAAACAAAGTTATAGGAACGAAATGTACGAGACTCCTGCTTAGAAAAGCGCTTCAATGGGAGAAACCGCAGGTGCAATGGCGCCGCGGGCACTACATTCCAATCAACGGCCATTTTAAAAACCTACAAAAAATTGTAGGCAAACTCAATTATTTTGGAGTCTCATCTGCAACCATTCCGTTTTCGAATGGTTTTTTTGTTGCGAGAAACTGGAGATCATTAGATGTATTTTGCAGCAAGTTAAAAATAATTAACGATTTTTTTCAAACCGTTTGGAAGTTTGTCCCGTTATCTATAGTACAAAGGCTTTTTAGAGGGGAGAGATAAAAGAATTGAAAAAGGTCATTTTTGTCGGTTGGATAGCATTGATGGCAGTCTTGTTAGGATTTTCACCGGAAATGGGTACGAAACGGGGGCAAGCAGTCAACGATGTCGTAAAAGTATACGGTCCAGGTGGCCCTCTTGGACCTATCAAGGAAATAGCGGAACGATTCACCAAAGAAACAGGGATAAAAGTTGAAGTTACAGCGGGACCTGAAGAAAAATGGATTGATCAAGCCAAACAGGATGCAGATATCATTTACGGAGGGTCCGAGTATATGCTGACTGAATTCATGCATGATCATCCGGAGGTCCTTGATGAAAAAAAACGTACAGAATTGTATGCACGGTCAGCTGGCATTCTGGTTAGAAAAGGAAACCCGAAGAATATACAGTCATTGGAGGATTTAACGAAGAAGGGCGTAAAGATTGTAGATGTTAATGGAGCCGGGCAACTGGGGCTATGGGAAGATTTGGCCGGAAGAAAAGGATTGATCCCTGGAATTAGCAGGAATATTGACATTTCAGTGAAGTCCAGTGCAGAAGCTATCGATCTATGGAAGGCAAATTCTAAATTGGACGCATGGATTACTTATGAATCCTGGCATTACCGTCTGGCGGATGTGACGGACCTGGTTCAACTTCCTGAAGAAGACAAGCTCTATAGAGGGACCCCGGTAAGCATAACAAGTAAGAGTGAAAACAAGAAAAAAGCAAAACGATTCATTGATTATCTTAAAACGGAAGAATCCCATCAAGTATTTCAAAAATGGGGATGGAAGTAAATTTTATGAGGAGTGAGAGTATATGAAAAAGTGGATGGTATTTTCAGTTTTTATGATGGTCCTAGTTTTGGCGGCATGTGGAAATGAAGCTGATGATTCACCCAAAAATGATCAAGTGGTTAGTGGGACTGCCGATGAAAAAGCGGTAACCCTAAAATTGTTGGAAAGTGAAACAACAGACGAATACCTCGCTGATTCCAAGGGAATGACACTTTATTTTTTCAAGAATGATAAATCAGGAAAAAGCAATTGCATGGGTGATTGTCTCAAAAAATGGCCGCCATTCATGGAAAGGGATTTTGCTGTTCCTAAAGGATTTGAGGAAAAAGACTTTGGAACCATTAAAAGGGAAGATACGGGGGAAGAGCAGGTAACCTACAAAGGATTTCCACTCTACTATTTTGTGAATGATAAGGCAGCGGGAGATGTCAATGGCGAAGGTGTGAAAAAAGTTTGGTATATTGTAAATAACAAGACGATTTTTCCAAAATAAGAAAAAAGGGACGATCAGTGATGGTCGTTCCTGTTATACGTTTTTTTCAAAAATTTACTTGTGAGGAGTTGCAGGTGCGATTGAAAGAAAAACTTGATAAGGAATTGATGGCACTAGTAATGAAAAAGCATCGTCCTGCTCTGGAAGAACTTTATGACCGGCATATTAAATTAATCAATGGTTATATTTTTAAGTTCACAAATGGAAATGCTGAAAAAACGAAGGAGATTGTGCAGTTGGTCTTTTTAAAGCTCTGGACCACAAAAAGCAGTTACAATTCCGAAAAGGGGCACTTTGTAAGCTGGCTTTTGACCGTTACACGAAATGTGTGTGTGGATTATGTCCGTAAAGACAGCGTTCATATCCGGAATAACAAACAAATGGACATGAGTCATCCAATAGACATAGAAGATCCTAATAATGATATAGAAAATGGGCTATTACACAGTGAAATTGCCAATGCAAAGAGTAAGTTAAGCAAGCCGCAAAAAAGGCTGATTGATTTACTGTATTGGAAAGGGTACTCGTTAACGGAAATTGCCAAAATTGAAAATGAACCGGTTGGTACCATTAAGAGCAGACTTCATCAGTCGCTTAAATTGTTGAAAAAGTATTTGGAAGTAGGTGGTTTGTAAATGGATACAGAGTGCACTAACCTGCTTTCATTTTTATCTGGTGAACTGGGAGAAAAAGAAAAAAAAGCATTCATGGAACACTTAATGCAATGCTCTGAATGCACTAGGGAGTATGAACAAATGACGGAAGCCTGGAATTCATTGAAATGGGATTTCGAAGAAATAGAACCTTCTTCTTCCCTGAAATCAGAGGTTATGAATTTTGTCTTTGAGACTGATGTTGAAGCTCCGGTGAGAAGGGAAAAGAATTGGAGTGGTTTTTTCTTTAAGCAGTTTACACCAGTCACTTCAGGTCTCTTACTGATCGCACTGGTTTTGGCGTTTGGGCTGTTATATTCCAATATTCAACTGAAAAAAGAACTTGCAGCTATCGATCTGCCAATGGAGGTTAAAACGTCGCTATCTTTGCAGCCAGCCGATAAGACCGCTGTAAATATGAATACGGACGGTGCTGCATACATTTTGCAGCAAGGAGAAGATAGAAGGTTAATCGTTCAGATTCAGAATTTGCCTAGCCTTCAAAAGTCCGAGGTGTATCAGGTGTGGTTGCTGAAAGATGGAAAACGGACAAACGCAGGAACTTTCAAGCCTGATGAATCCGGCACAGGATCATTGACATACAAACTGTCCATTAATGATAATTTCAATCATATTGGCATCACAAGAGAACCAGATGCAAATAGTACAAAGCCGAGAGGCGAAAAAATAGTAGGATCTTCTTAAAAATAAGAGACTTGCCCGCAAAGGGGAAGTCTCTTATTTACTGTTCGTGCCTGATTTTAATAGCTAAGTGATTTTAACAAGAAGAGGTCGCGATTTACAAATGGAAGCTCATATGAATTGGGAATATAAGTGTTTACCCTTCACCATCGATCACTAGCAACGAATAACCAGCATTTTTCGGGTGGGGGTAAATGGACTTGTTTAAGGGTGGACAAACATTGTCATTTTCATGGTGCCTATTTATTCATTAAGTCCTCACAGTACTCCCGGATCAATGCTGAGGCTTTCGTTTGGCTGATGGAGAGGTCCTTCGCGACTTTCCTTGATGATTTATATGTTTGGTAAGATTTTCTGATCAATATCCGTTTCGTTTCATCAAGTGCTTTATCGAGAGTAGTGGGGAGATCAATCTGTGTGACCTGTTCAACGTTCTCGGTTATCATTTCTGGCAAGTCGGACATTAAAATAACGGAGTCACTTATTAAGACCAACCTTTCAATCAAGTTTTCGAGCTGGCGTACATTGCCGGGCCATGAATAATGAATTAATAGATTCAAGCATTCTTCCGAAATGACTTTATTTTCGTGATATCTTTCATTGAACTTATTTAAAAAATTGTACGTAAGGGGAATGATATCTTCTTTTCGTTCTCGCAATGGAGGCAGTTGAATATCAATCACATTCAAACGGTAAAATAAATCTTCACGGAATCTTTTATCATTGACCATTTCTATTAAGTTCTGGTTTGTTGCTGCGACGATGCGGATGTCGACTTTTTTCATTTCACTGCCGCCGACGGGAATAAATTGTTTGTCCTGGATTACTTGGAGAAGCTTTGCCTGCAGAGCGAGCGGGATTTCCCCAATTTCATCAAGAAAGACAGTGCCACCGTCTGCGGATTCAATCAATCCGCGTTTTCCAGTTTTGTTTGCACCGGTAAATGCACCTTTTGAATAGCCGAATAGTTCGGATTCGAGCAGTTCCTCCGGGATGGCTGCACAGTTGATTGTCAGAAAAGGTTTGCTTTTCCGTTTACTGATCCTGTGGATGAAATGGGCAAGCACTCCTTTTCCCGTTCCAGATTCCCCTTGGATTAAAATCGTGGAATCAGTCGGCGCTACCTTTTCACAAAAAGTGAGGATGCGGTTGATTTTACCGCTATTAGTAATGAATCTCCCCGTTTCATCTTCGTCATGAGTGATTTTTGACTCACCACTTGCTTCATTTGCTTTTAACATTTTATATGTTTGGGTTTCTGTGGATGTAGTGACGACCAGTTCAATTTCCCCCGCATCATTTAAAATTGGTATTGCTGATGTCATCAATTCAGCCCCGATATACGTTTGTTGTTTTATGTAGCAAGGTTTTTTCCTTTTAAATACCTCAGGCACGATGGAGGGTTTCCAGTACCCTTTTTCAAATAAGTCCACATTATATTTGCCAATGACATCAGTAGGTTTCAGACCATAATGGCGCTCACATGCCTTGTTGACGTAAAGAATCCGCTTTTCGCCGTCAAGGACGAAAATCTCATCTGAGGAATGATCAAGAATTTTTAATAAAGTTTGGAGCGTCATCTCGACACTGTCAGTAGAATCCGTACTTTTCATAGGGTAATCCTCTTTTCAAAAGGGAATGAGTGAATTTTGATTAAGGTTTCATCAATTTCGAGTTAATTATAACTCGGTATGATAGCGTTTTCAATTTGAATTCTAAATATTTTGTTTATTTAGTGTGTTTCCGGAGGTTGGCACACATATTGCATTATATAAAATTATCAATTGGTGAAATTGACGAAGTGCTACGTTTGCATGTCATATTATTGCATGAATCGACATCTGAGCATAGCGGACTTCTAGTAAGCGGATTTATCTTATTCAAGGAAGACATCTAGGGGGAATGAATTTGGAAGAAAAGTATGAAGTATCTGACATAACTATTATCGGGGGAGGACCGGTTGGTTTATTCACAGCCTTTTATGCGGGGATGCGCCAAGCTTCAGTGAAAATCATTGAAAGTCTGCCTCAATTGGGAGGGCAGCTATCTGCTTTGTACCCTGAAAAATACATTTATGATATTGCAGGTTTCCCGAAAATCCAGGCCCAGGAGCTAATCGATCGATTACTGGAGCAAATGGGTCAATTCAAAGCGGATATTTGTCTTAATCAATCTGTAGAGACCATTGTTCGTACTTCGGATGGGATGTTTGCCATTACGACATCCGAAGAAACACATTACACGAAAGCGATAATCATAACTGCTGGAAACGGGGCATTCCAGCCTCGGAAACTAAAAATGGAAGGCGAAGAAAGATTTGAAAATGCCAACCTTCATTATTTCGTCCAGAATATGAGCCAATTCGCTGATAAGAAAGTGGTTGTGTTCGGTGGCGGTGATTCGGCGGTCGACTGGGCGCTAATGCTTGAACCGATAGCCGAAAAAGTGACACTCATTCACCGCAGGGATAAATTTCGTGCCCATGAACATAGTGTAGAGCGTTTGAAACAATCCAAGGTTGAGGTCTTGACTCCTTATCTCCCATCCGAATTGATCGGAGATGAACATATAGAAAAAGTGATTGTGACGGATGCGAAGAGTGGAAAACCGCTTGAATTGGAAGTCGATGACGTTCTCGTCAATTATGGATTCGTATCATCAATAGGGCCAATTAAGGATTGGGGTCTTGAAATTCAAAACAATTCCATTGTTGTCAATTCTAAAATGGAAACGAATATCAAAGGCATATACGCAGCAGGAGATATTTGCACGTATGAAGGCAAGGTGAAGCTGATTGCTAGCGGGTTCGGTGAAGCGCCTACAGCAGTGAGTAATGCAAAAGTTCATATCGACCCGAGTGCGAAAATTCAGCCGCTGCACAGCACGAGCACAATGGGAGGAAAAGAGAAAAGCACAACGTCCGTTTAATCATGTAAATGGAGGGAGGGAAACCACATGGCTAAATACACAGTAGTTGACCAGGAGACATGTATCGCTTGCGGGGCATGTGGAGCGACTGCACCGGAGATTTTCGATTATAACGATGAAGGAATCGCCTTTTCAATCCTGGATGCCAACACAGGAATAACCGAAGTATCCGAAAATCTGGAGGAAGACTTGGAAGATGCCTTTGATGGTTGTCCGACAGATTCGATTAAGTTGGCGACGGAACCTTTCGCCAATATACCGGTGTCAGTCAGCTGAATCGGAAGTTCGGATCAATTAAGAAATATCAATTTTTAATAGCTAGTATAGCAGGGATGCTAGTAATCACTTTTTAGGGGGAAATAAATGATGGCTTATAACAAGGTGGAAAATGTAACAAATCGTACATTTGAAAGAACATTGACATATGACAAATACACGGATCCGAAAGTTCTCGAAAAGGAAATCGATCTAGTATTCTCTAAATCTTGGCAGCTTGTGGGTCATGTCAGCCAATTGGAAAAAGTGGGATCATTCTTTACGACAGAGGTAGCCAATGAGCCGATCATAGTGAACCGCGGCCAGGATGAGGTGATCCGCGCTTTTTATAACGTATGTCCGCATCGTGCCACTAAGCTTGAAAAAAGTGAATCAGGCAAGAAGAAAATTTTACAATGCAGTTATCATGGTTGGACATTCAAATTGGATGGGAAATTGAACAAAGCTCCGAATTTTAAAGGAGAAGATGAAGCCTGTGTACAAGATGCCTGTTTACGCTCCGTTCGCATGGAAATCTTGGAATCTTTAATTTTTGTAAACTTGGATGATAACGCGAAACCGCTTAGTGAATCTTACGGCGATTTCTTTGACCGTTTAAGTAAATACCCGTTTTTAAGTGAGTTAAAAAGAACAAGCCAAAAAACGAGGGTGATCAAAGCAAACTGGAAAGCGTTCATAGATAACTATTTAGAATGTGACCATTGCCATGTAGCACATCCAAGCTTTGTTGCAGCACTTGATATGGATGATTACCAAATCATTACTTGTGATAACTATTCACTGCAAGGTTCGATTGTTAAACCGGATAAAAATTACGGAACGGTAGATTTAAATAAGGCTGAAATGCAAGGAGGATCCTTTTTCTGGCTGTGGCCTAACTTGATGTTGACCATTTATCCAGGTCCTGGAAATATGGCAACCATTCAAATGGTTCCGATTGATCACGAAACGACTTTGGCTGTTTACACATATTATTTCCGCGATGAGAATTTGACTCAGGAAGAGAAAGATCTTGTTACGTTTGCCGAACAAGTCCGTCAAGAAGATGTGGAACTTGTAGAGCTGGAACAAATAGGTTTCCGCTCCCGTGCCTTTAACAAAGGTAGATATTCTTCTTCGGAAAAAGCAATTGTTCAATTTCATGAAATGGTATTGGAGGCCCTAAATGAGTAAATTAGCGAATCAATTTAAATCGATGAAACAATATTTGATGATCAATGGCGAAAAAGTCGAAACGGAAAGCTATGCCCCGCTATTTTCCCCTTTCTCCGGGGAAGAAATCGCCCAAATTGCCATGGCGGATAAAGAGCTGACCGAAAAGGCGATTGCAGCAGCCTACAATGCGCGCGAAGTCATGGCAAAAATGCCAGCATATCAAAGGGCGGATATATTGGAGAAGGCTGTCGCGTTATTAATGGAGAATGCGGAAGAAGCGGCAGAAATCATTTCCCGTGAATCAGCCAAACCGATCATGTTCGCAAAAGCGGAAGTTGGAAGGACCATCGAAACGTATAAGTTCTCGGCTGAAGAGGCTAAAAGGATTCACGGTGAAACAATTCCTTTTGATGCAGCCATAGGCGGTGTTGGCCGAATTGGTTACACGTTAAGAGAACCGATCGGGGTCATTGGTGCCATCACTCCATTTAACTTCCCGATGAATTTAGTGGCGCATAAAGTCGGACCGGCAATAGCTGCAGGGAACACCATTGTTTTGAAGCCTGCTTCGCAAACTCCGCTGTCCGCACTTTTCATCGCAGAAATTTTTGAAAAAGCAGGTCTGCCGGCTGGCGTATTAAATGTAGTGACAGGACCGGGCGGCACTGTCGGAGAAGCGATTGTAGAAAACGATCGGGTAAGCATGATCACATTCACAGGCAGCCCAAGCGTTGGAATCGGAATCCGCAACAAAGCGGGTCTGAAAAAGACCACACTTGAACTTGGCTCGAACTCGGCCTTAATCATTGATAAAGATATAGATATCGATAAAATTATCGATCGCTGCATCATGGGTGCCTTCTCCAATCAGGGGCAGGTCTGTATTTCATTGCAACGTGTATATGCACATGAAGAAGTGTATGAAGAGTTTGTCGAAAAATTCACTGCAGCGGCCAAAAAACTTAGAATTGGCGATCCATTGGATCCGGATACGTATATATCCGCCTTAATCTCAAAAGGGGAAGCGGCCCGTGTATTGGGCTGGATTGAGGAAACCAAAGGCAGTAGGGCAACGATCGCTGCAGGGGGGAAATTGCAAGGTGACATTCTTGAACCGACAATCATTACAGATGCAGATCATACGCTAAAAGTCTCATGCCAGGAAGCATTTGCTCCGGTTGTCATTGTAAATAAAGTGGGTTCAGTGAAGGAAGCGATTGATCAAGTGAATGATTCCCGCTTTGGCTTGCAGGCCGGGATATACACAAACAATGTGAAAAACGCATTGTACGCATCACGGGAATTGCATGTAGGCGGTGTGATCATCAATGATGTGCCGACCTATCGTGTCGATCAAATGCCATACGGCGGAGTCAAAGAAAGCGGGACTGGCCGTGAAGGCATTAAATACGCTGTGGAAGAAATGACCGAAATGAAATTGGTCGTTTGGAACCAAGACTGAAAATTGAGGAGATCATTTATGAAACAATTCAAAATTGCGGTCATCGCAGGAGATGGCATTGGCCCTGAAGTGATTAATGAAGGCATAAAAGTATTAAAAAAAGTGGCTGAACTGGATTCAGGTTTTCAATTGGATTTCACATACTTCCCATGGGGCTGCGAATTTTATGCCGAAAATGGTAGAATGATGGATGATGATGGGATAGAAAAGCTGAAATCGTTTGACGCGATTTATTTGGGTGCGGTCGGGTTTCCGGGCGTTCCAGACCATATTTCCCTATGGGAGCTATTATTGAAAATTCGTAAAAGTTTTGATCAGTATGTCAATATCCGGCCCGTGACATTATTAAAAGGGGCACACTTGCCTCTCGTTGATGTGAAACGTGAAGATATTGATATGCTGTTCATCCGCGAAAACAGTGAAGGTGAATATTCAGGCGCAGGAGATTGGCTGTTTAAAGGGCAGGAACATGAAGTTGTTCTGCAAAACGGTGTGTTTTCCCGTAAAGGGACGGAAAGGATCATCCGATATGCTTTTGAAACCGCGAAAAAAGAAGGCAGATCGCTCACGAGCATTTCTAAAGCCAACGCCTTGAATTATTCGATGGTTTTCTGGGATCAAGTATTCGAAGAGGTCAGCAGGGAATATCCCGGAGTCGAAACGGCTTCATATCTTGTCGACGCAGCGGCAATGCTGATGATCAAAGACCCGAAGCGCTTTGAGGTCGTTGTCACTTCGAACCTGTTCGGTGATATTTTAACAGACTTAGGAGCAGCGCTTGCTGGAGGAATCGGACTTGCTGCCGGTGCCAACATTAATCCTGAAAGGGAATTTCCATCGATGTTCGAACCAATTCACGGCTCAGCTCCTGACATTGCCGGCAGGGGTATCGGAAATCCGCTTGCTTCCATTTGGTCAGCAAGCCAAATGCTCGACTTTTTTGGCTATGAATCACATGGTAAGATTGTGCTTGAAGCGATTGAGCAACTGTTGCTGGAAGCCCAGGTGCTCACGCCCGATATGAATGGCACGGCATCCACTTCCGAAGTGGGGGACCGGGTAGCGGAAATCATCGAGTCAATCATTTTATCCAAGGTCTGACGTGAATTGATAAAGGATCATTCAAAATAAATTGAATGGTCATTGAAATATAATGATGCATCCAAGTGTTAAGCCAATCGTTTATAAAAAAGGAAGAGGCCAAGGCTTGGAAAGAAAAGCACTTGGTCTCTTTGTTTTACGAAAGGAACACAGGATGGGGATCATTAATACAAAGTCGAAAGTAACTCAAAACAATGGTATAGCAAAGAGGAGCGGTCATGATGAAAAAAGTTGAAATAGTTGTCGAAAAAAATGTGCCATGCACAATGAGGGACGGCACCGTACTTTATGCGGATGTATACAGACCTAATTTGACTGGGCATTTTCCGGTGTTATTGACCAGGCTTCCGTACAGTAAGGACTTACCGCTTTATTCCCATCGTTATTTGGACACCAATCGTCTTGTTGAAAATGGGTTCGTCGTCATCATTCAGGATGTGAGAGGACGATTTCAGTCAGAAGGAGAATTTCAGCCATTCAGCCAGGAAGCAGATGATGGATACGACACAGTGGAATGGGCGGCTTCACTCTCGTATTCTACGGGGAAAGTGGGCATGTTTGGACTGTCATATTATGGATATACGCAGCTGCTTGCAGCGGAAAAAAAACCTCCACACTTAATCGCCATTTTTCCAGCAATGACGCTGAATGACCAAAGAAATGGAACGGTTTATCGTAATGGGGCTTTTGCTCTCGGCCTTTTTGAAACGTGGACATTGGAATCGATTGTACCTGATTTGCTGAAGCGGAAGTATGAAAAAAATAAGGAAATGACTTCAGCATTTCGAATGCTTGCTGACTCTCTCAACAATATTGAGGAATTGTATGCATATGCACCTATTAATGATTGGCCGCCATTAAAGGTTCTGGACGAAGATAACTTTTTCTTTGAACATTTGAATCACCCAATCGAAGACGAAACTTATTGGCAGAACTCAAGTATTACTGGGAAATTTGATAGCATACAGCTGCCTGCTTTTCATTTGGGCGGTTGGTATGATTGTTTTATCGGCCCCACTCTGGAAAATTACGTGGAAATGAACAAAGTGAATGGTCAACTAAGCAATACTCAAAAACTAATTGTTGGTCCATGGAGCCATGGCCTTTTTTCCTCGATCCAGGGTGAACGCTCTTTTGGAGTGCATGCGTCTGGGGATTGGATTAACCTTGAAGAAGATATTACCACCCTACATATTCGCTGGTTTAATCATTGGCTAAAAGGCATCGATAATGGTATTGAGAAGGAACCACCCGTAAAAATATTTGTGATGGGGATTAATGTATGGCGTGATGAAATGGAATGGCCGCTTGAACGGACTGAATATACGAGTTATTATTTGCACAGTAATGGAAATGCGAATACGAAAACAGGTGATGGGAGCTTAAGCAGAAATGAGCAGGAGTGCGAAAAGAAGGATTCATATATATATGATCCCCAAAACCCTGTACCGACAAAGGGTGGAGCTATACTTTTTTCCGGCCCACTTACAATGGGGCCGTATGATCAGAGCGAAATCGAAAAGCGGAACGACGTGCTTGTTTATACTTCTCGGCCTATGAAAGAAGCACTTGAAGTAACAGGTCCGGTTAAAGTGAAGTTGTTTGCATCAACTGACGCATCGGATACTGATTTTACTGCAAAGCTTGTGGATGAATCACCGGATGGCACAGCGGTTATTTTAACTGAGGGAATCGTCAACGCAAAATACCGGAACGGCCATCGAGCTGAAAAAGAACTGAATGGGGAAATCGTTGAATACGAAATTAACTTGTGGGCTACAAGCAATGTCTTTCTTCCAGGTCATCGAATCCTGCTTGAAATATCATCAAGCAGTTTCCCTCAATATGCCCCCAACCCGAATACAGGGACATCAATGATTGAAAGCAGTGAAACAAAAACGGCCAGACAAACGATTTATCATAGCAGGGAATTTCCTTCCCACATTCTATTGCCGATTATTCCTACAAGTGAAAAACGATTATAAATACAGGGAGGAGACTTCCTTACGTTTGGTTTTCAACATTGTCACCTGTTTAATGAGTTAAAAACAGTTCAGGTGAGGTGATTAAAACTCAGGAATCAGATGATCAATAATTTTTTTAAAAAATTGTAAGGTCATTGGGATTCCTAAATCACTAGTATTAATAGAGTTATAGGGTGAATGGTTATGAATAAATGCGATTGGCATAACTCTTGCAAATAATAAATGGAAGGGGGGATAAGTTCATCCATTATAATAGATTCCAGGCATAAGGAAATGACATAACAGATGATGCATAATTTTGTCTCTTATGCTATATGTAAGCCAGTAAAAAGTGATTACACTGGAATCCGACCTGCAACATTAATTAGAGAGAAAATGATAATAGCAGTTTGAAAATTTGTAATATTGTTTCTTTTTTGAGGTTAGTAGTGAAGCTACTGCCATTGTGGTGGTTAAGGAACAAGGTGCATAACCCATTTCTTTTAGCGCCTTCACATTCGCTTCATTAACAGATTTATTAAGAGGGGGACTTCAATTTGAAGAAAATCATTGTGTTGCTCAGCGTCATACCCGCGATTGGCTCATTATCTGTGATTAACCGTGTGGAGCCATATATATTCGGTTTGCCTTTCATTATCTTTTGGTCCACTGCCTGGCTTATTTTGACATCCGTCTGCCTTTATATTAGCAGTGTGATCTGTGATAGACAGGGGGAGAATAAATGAACAGTTCCATATTAATCATCATCATGACTCTTGTTTTGGCTTTTTATTTAGGTATCCGCGCAAAAAAGGGGCGCGAAATGAAGCTTGACCAGTGGGCAGTCGGGGGGAGGAACTTCGGTTCTTTAATCATGTTCGTTCTGATGGCAGGAGAGATGTTTTCGACTTTTGTGTTTCTTGGCGCCAGCGGAGCGGCATACCGTATGGGCGGTCCCACTATCTATATATTTTGCGCTCTTACTTACATCGTTCCTTTCTGGATTTTACCCCCTATTTGGCGCTATGCGAAAAAACATAATGTCCTGACGCAATCTGACTTTTTCACAAAAAAGTATAATAGTAAGCCATTGGGACTTCTGGTTGCTGTTATTGGGGTCCTATCAATGATTCCCTATATCGTATTACAATTAAAAGGCTTTCAAATCATCGTTTCCGAAGCATCATATGGGTTGATTCCCCCAACGGTTGCTGTTTGGATCGGAATGCTCTGCGTAACTGTTTTTGTATATGTTTCAGGTATTCACGGTTCGGCTTGGACGGCAGTATTGAAAGATATCCTCATTCTTGTCGTAATTGTGTTTTTGGGCATATATTTGCCAATACATTACTTCGGTGGAATACAACCAATGTTCGAAACTCTAGAAGCAACAAAACCGGGATTCTTATTGCTTCCGGATGAAGGGTTTAGCATCTCTTGGTATATTTCCCTTTGCCTGACCATCGCATTGGGCCAATATATGTGGCCGCATTGCTTTGGAGCGAGTTTATCTTCCCAGAACGAATCGGCTCTCAGGAAAAACTCTGCCATTTTACCTCTGTATCAAATCATTCTGGTTTTCATTCTTTTCATCGGTTTTACGGCGGTTTTGCAGGTACCGAACCTACAAGGCGGAGATACGGACCTTGCCTTATTTAAAATCGCGAAAGATGCTTTCCCGCCATGGATTGTTGGCGTTGTCGGAGCAGCAGGCATGCTTGCCGCCCTTGTACCATGCTCGATGTTAATTTTGACGGCAGCCACGATTTTATCAAAGAATATTTATAAAGCCGTTAAGCCTGACACATCGAATGAACAGCTAGCCAAACTAACCCGTATATTTGTTCCAATCGTATCATTGGTCTCCTTAATCTTTACATTCTATGGAGGTAATACGATGATTGCGTTACTGACCATGGCTTACAGTTTTGTCCTGCAACTTTTCCCTCCTTTAGTATTCAGCTTACTTAAGAGAAATCCGGTAAGTAAAGCTGGGGCCTCTGCAGGAATGATTTTAGGGGTGGTGTTGGTCGCCTACTTTACTCTGGCAGAGGCAACAATGGCCACTTTATTACCGAAGGCACCACATTTCATCCAGGATCTTGATATAGGGATCGTCGCCATTACATTTAACCTTATCGTCATGCTGGCTGTCAGTGCTTTCAAAAGAAAAGACCAACAAATGATTCAGGAGGAAGGTCCGGTTAAACGTATAATCACTTCTTGATCAAAGGAAGCGTGGTATATTAGAAACCGTCCTATTCGCCTTACCTTCTATGACTATCGATAAAGAACTGGGGTGTATCTTCTATAAAGAACCATACAAAAAGGATAGCCTTTGAAGCTATCCTTTTTGTAGTTTTCCAAGCTTTCAGTATATATTTTCCATGAATTTGCATAATTAATACGTAATTAAAGGAAATGTGTTAAGTTGGACTAAAATGATTATGGAGGCAGCGATGAAATACGAGATTATCTTATTTGATGTTGATGATACATTGCTAGACTTTGGAATATCGGAAAAAAAGGCACTGCATGAAGTCTTCTTGGAGTTCGGTTTGCCCACAGGGGCGGAGGACTATGCAGGATGCTACCAAGAAATCAGTCAGGTATTATGGAGGGACCTGGAACAAGGTCTTATTGATTTACCAAATCTGGGAGTGGAGAGGTTCAAGCGATTGTTCCTGAAGCATGGGCTTGATATCGATGCGGATGCGTTCAGCCGTGCGTACCTTGGACATTTGGGAAAGGAAATACAGCTTCTGCCTGGGGCTTTAGAGGTTTGCGAGAAGCTTGGGGGATGCCGGCTGGCTATTATAACAAATGGCTTCACGACAGTGCAGACAGCAAGAATCGGGGGGTCACCCCTTTGCAATACCTTTGAGACTTTGATAATTTCCCAAGAGGCTGGGTTTCAGAAGCCTGATAGGGGGATTTTTGATTATGCATTTTCCAAGTTAAAGACCACGGATAAATCGAAAGTGTTGATGGTGGGGGACTCCTTGACATCAGATATACAGGGCGGTTTGAATTATGGAATGGATACATGCTGGTACAATCCCCATCAAAAGGATAATAATCTCGGAATCAAGCCCACCTATGAAATCCGGACGCTCACTAATCTTTTGGAGATTGTAGGAAGCAAGGAAGTATAACGAGGTATATGCTTTCTAAAAAAAACAGAGGCCGCTCGTCCGAGTGATAGGACTTGCAGCCTCTGTATTACTCATGCCAGAGATTTTAGTATCAGTTCAAATCCAGCTCATGTTGCTCGAGTGCCTGATCCTTTTCAATCCTTTTGCTGAAATGCGGTGATAATATACAAAGCGCCAGGGAAATTGCGAGACCTGCCATCATGAATCCGCCAAAAACCAAAGGGGATGGGCCATATGATTCCGCCATGGCAGTCCAGATGAGCGGACCGAAACCTGCAATGGCTGCCGCGACCTGATAACCGACAGATAATCCAGTATAACGGACCTTGGCTGGAAAGAGCTCCGAGAATAATGTCCCTTGTGTCGAAAAAATGGCTCCCCAGATGACGCCTAGTACAACTGCCTGCATAATGTAGAACCAGCCGACCCCACGCCCAATCAATGTGAAATATGGGATGGCCAAGACGAAAAGGAGAATCAGGCCCCCAAAATAGATGATTTTTCGATTAATGAAATCTGAAATGTAACCAATGACAGGAATGGTAATTAGCATTGTAGCGCAGCCAATCGTTAAACCGGTAAGGGCTGAATCTTGGGAATAACCAAAATACAGTGTAGTAAAGACGAGAACATAGGACATGATGAATACATTGAAGAACCCGTCCCCGATTTTTAGTCCGATCACTTGGAGCACACTTCTCCAATCGTGTTTCAACGTTTCAATAATGGGAACTTTCGCAAGATCACCGCTATCTTTCTGTTGCTGGAACTCCGGCGTTTCTTCAATGCCACTCCTTACCCAGATTGCCAATGCGATCAGTACACCGCTTAAAAGAAATGGAATCCGCCAACCCCAAGCTAAAAATTGGGCATCGGTTGTCAAGGAACTGATAAGTGTTAGGCTGAATGAACCGGCAACCAAACCGATGGGGACCCCTAGTTGGGGAATGGATCCATATAACCCACGGACACCCTTTGGAGCAGATTCCGTTGCCAATAAGATGGCGCCGCCCCATTCACCACCCAAGGAAATTCCTTGAATCAACCTCAGCACCACCAAGATGACGGGGGCGGCCAACCCAACCTGGGCATAAGTGGGCAGAACACCGATAAGCATTGAACTCCCTCCCATACCAATAAGGGTGAACATGAGTGCTGCCTTCCTTCCGATGCGATCACCCATATGGCCGAATAGGATACTTCCGATTGGACGGGCAGCGTAACCAGCCCCGAAAGTGACAAAGGCGAGAAGAAGTGAAATCGCAGGATCATGATTGGGAAAGAATAGAGTTGTAAAAACTAGGCCTGTTGCTGTCCCGTATAAATAGAAATCATACCATTCAATAACGGAACCAGCTAAACTAGCGAAAAGAACTCGACTTTTTTTCATGGAAATGCTCCTTTAATGCGTAGTATTTCATCAAAATTGTTTACAGCAATAAATAAAGCTGAAATGAACAAAAATGATGCTTAAGGAATATAAGTAAAAAACTGGATTATTTAGATTATTTTAGAGAGGTTATCCATGCTGGTCAACATATTTCTGATTTTTCTGAAAAAATGAAGCGAATAACTTAGCTCTCACCACCTGTATTGGAATATAATTCATTCTAAAGTAATGGAAATAATGATTTGAACTTCCCGGATAAAATGAAAAAGTTTTAACTAAGGAGGAGAATTAAACTCAAAACATTTAGAATTTTTCATGTATAGAAGAGTGGCAAAGTGGAAATCATGTGGATAAGGAAATGAAAAAAGTGGAAAGGATAAGATTTCAAGAAATAATAATAATCTCCAAGTTATTTAGTATAATAGAAAAAAGGTTAAGGAGTTGGTTTCGTATGGAGAAGCAATTGCCAGGAACATCGCTTGAACCTGAAGAGATGGCTGAAATGGTTTTAAAAAAGGCCCTAAGTGATTACCAGAGAGCACAAATCGAAAAAGAAATCGATGACTCATTAAGAAATCGAGATAAGGAAGAGTTCCTTCGTTTAACTGAAATATTGAAGGGAATTTCATGAAATTTCATACACTGTGAAAAAGACAAGTAGTAATGATATTGAAAGTGCACCTAAAAGCCAGCATGGCTCAATCATTTAAATATGATGTAGATGAAGCTTTATATAACTGGAACATTCTAATTAAATAGCAATCTATAGTATTTATAACATTTTACATTGTAAGCGCTTTCTTGTATAATCAAATAAAGAAAACGATGGAGAGTAGATGTAAGTGAACTAATGGCAGAATACACGGGTATTAGTGGCTGAAATGTTCATACACCGGGATAATGACTAAAAGGGGGAAAAGATATGAAAAAGGATGGAGTGTCGTTAATCGAATTTGTTCAGGAGGATCGATTTGAACTCAGCTCCTACATTACTTCTTTATTTAACAAACTGAATGACTATGTTCCCAAAAGTCTTAAAGATAAAAGGTGAATGGCAATAAAAAACGGGTCAGGAAGAACTGCATGACTTCCTGATTCATTTTTTATTTTGTTTTTGGGATTTAGAGTTCGGAGGCCCATAGTCAAAGGTACAATAATGGACAATGAGAATCGTTATCGACTAAAATGTTTCATTATTAGCATATCGATTGGAGTTGTTCATAATGTTCGTTCAGATGAGGAAAATGGTAGTAAAAGAAGGAAATGCAGACCAAGTAGTAAAACGGTTCAGTGGGGAAGGAATCATTGAAAGGCAGGATGGGTTCATCGATTTAAGTGTGATGGTGAAAAAAGTGCGACGCGGCGATGAAGAGGTCATCATCATGATCAATTTGGAGTCGGAGGCACATTGGAAGCTGTGGGAAAAGAGTGAAGCCCATATCGAAGGCCATAAAGCAAACCTTGGGAAACCAAAGCCTGAATATATCGTCAGTTCGGAAGGATCATTATATGAAGTGAAGGCTATTAAAAAGGCAGTGGAATAACTTACTAGCCTTTTTTTGAATTCCGTACATTAGAAAAGTTAAGTTACTGGGTGGAATATCCCATCTCTCAACTATCGCGTCGTATAGGGATGCGGAATGGGTGCCGTTCACATACAATAGCTTACCTTCACTAAAATTCAGGCTCCCTTAATGGGTGCCTCTTTTTGTCGATGGAATCATCTCAAAATAGGTTTAGGTTATTCCTATTCTGTTGATATAGTAAAATATTTTTTTAGAAGGTTGACTTTGATGGAAAATTGAAGAGTGGGAAGAAGGAAGGTCGTTTAGTATGTTGATATTTATGAACTTATAAGGGGGTTAAATCTAAGGATGGCTAGGATTCCTAAGATAAAGTCAACTAAGTTTAGAAATATTAGTATTTAAAAATACCATTAAGATGTCTTTAAAGTAGTGGTTAGTTTATCTGAAACCAAACCGGTCCCAGCAGATTCCGATTACGATTCGTGCGCCAGTATAGGCGTTTACCTTTTCCTTCAGGTGGAACTGAAAGAAATGCAAACGATTTCATTTGACGACGATCCTTATATTGGCTTGATAATCAAAAAATATATTAAGTTGACCTTAATGAAAGGCGAAACCATTGAAAAGAAAAAATTCGTTTTGGAAGATGAGTTGATCATCCGCGAATCTTGCGGTTCCTAATTGGAAAAAAGCTTGAATGTATAAAAATGTTTGTTAAGATTGCTATGTTAGTAATAAAAGGTTCTTTTTATGGGAGCCTTTTTGCCTGCAACCTAAGATGTGAAAAAACCACATTTGTGGGGAAAACATATCAGGAGGGTTTTTCACAGTATGAATTATTGAGTCAATAAAGCGGGGGAACAACAACGGGAGCAACAGGGTCGATAGGGATAACAGGTGAAACCGGTGGGGGCAACCGGTTTCCAGTTATACAGTGAAAGGAGCCAACACTGTGTTTACCGTTCCTGTGAATTATCGCTAACTGGTGTTGCAGGAGCTTCAATGACATCATTCGTTTAATTAATGTAAGCTTTACCTTAATAATTTGGAAACGTAAACGATGTTTGTGAATCCCATTCATCTTGAATGTGGATTTTTTTAATTGAATGTTTAGGGCTTTTTAATTGGCCTTATTTTCGGATCAAAGATTTCACTTTCAGTGGATTTCAGTCCAGATGAAATTACAAATACTGTTTGTATTTCTTTAATTTATAGATGACTGTTGGCTGGCTGATGCCCAAATGTTCTGCCATCTCGTATGTGGTTCTGCATTTTTTCCATGCTTTTGCAATCAGTTGCCTTTCAACCCTTTCCAGAGTCTTCTTTAAATCGAAATTCTCTTCACAATCCTGTTCGATTGCAAGGAAGGTGGAGTCTTCAGGCTGTTCAATTTGCCCTGTGATGGATTGCGGAAGGTGTTCCGGAAATATAATTGGTTCTTCGATGGTCAGGATTAACCGTTCAATCAAGTTTTCTAATTCCCGTATATTTCCGGGCCAATGATAATGAGTCAAAACTTCATACGTCGATGGATGGATTTTTTTGAATTTCTGGTATTTATCACTGGTTTTCTGTAAGTGATGCTGAATTAAGAGAGGGATATCTTCTTTACGTTCATGTAATGCCGGAATCTGGATGGGAATCACATTCAAACGATAAAATAAGTCCAATCTAAACTTACCTTGACTTACCATCTCCTTCAAGTCTTGATTAGTTGCTGCAACCAGGCGGAAGTTAATATGGCTTTCTTTTTTTCCACCGATGCGCTTTATCTTTTTTTCCTGTAATACTTTCAGTAATTTAGCTTGCATGGCAAGTGGGAGTTCCCCGATTTCATCCAAGAAAAGGGTTCCGCTGTCAGCCTGCTCAATCAGGCCTTGCCTCCCTTGTTTATTTGCCCCTGTAAATGATCCCGGCTCATAGCCGAATATTTCCGATTCAAACAAGCTTTCAGGTATCGTACTGCAATTCACTTCGATAAAAGGTTCTTTCTTTCTGTTGCTTTGGTCATGAACTGCACGGGCAAAAGTGCTTTTCCCTACCCCGGAAGGTCCTAATAAGAGAATCGTGGCATCGGTTTTTGCAACATTATGGATCGTTTTTAAAATATGCTTGGTTTCATTACTTCTAGCAATCAAATAATGGTAATCCAATTCCTTTTCTCTTAAATCCTCGACTTCGGTTTGATAGCCTTTTATTTTTCGTTGTAATTGTTCAAATTGATCCTGCAATTGCAGAATCTCGGTTTGATCCTGACCATAGCTGATTGCCCTGACGAGAAGTCCGTCCTTATTAAAAATGGGATAGCCAGTCGACATGACAACATGACCCGTTCTCGTTTCCTGCATGATCCTCATCGCTTTCTTTTCTTTTAAAACAATCGCATTGATGGAAGGTGTGAGAAGGCCCTCGCTTACTAATTGATAGACGGAGGTACCGATATAAGAGTCACTTTCCATACCATAAATCTCCCAAAGCTTTGGGTTGGAATATAAAATGATTCCGTCTTGATCGGTAATGAGAATGTTATTATTCGATGTTTCAATAATCTTATTTAGTTCTTCCTCCAGCATATCATCGTACATACATTCCGCTCCTTTCGGTTTTGGGATGCTGTTTAATTAAAATATAAATCAAATAGTCTAAATAATCAAAAATTAAATCAAAAAACAAGAAAATGATTAAGTTTTTAATCATTTGATGAAATAAAATAACGAAAAGCCTTATATACCGCAGCGAAATAGTTGGCCTGAATCTTGCTTAGTAAAAGGTAAGAAGAGAATTTTCAAACAAGGTGTTATATATGTCCATTCTATTTGAAAGGCTCTTTTCGTAAAGGATGTTGTTTTTAAAACGAAACGATTTAAGGTTGATTGGAGCGGAAGTGCGAGACTCCTGCGGGAGCAGCGGGACAGGTGAGACCCCACAGGCGTTCACGCCGAGGAGGCTCACCGCCCGCCCCGCGGAAAGCGAGCATTGGAGGGGAAATCAACCACACCGCCCCGCACCGCATTACTTGGTGAATAGCAACAAAGTATGCGAAAACAGCCATTTAAAAAAATGGAAGTTTGTATGGCAACTGCCATTGCAGTGGAGTGAAAAATAATAATAGCAGATTTAGAATTTAGGAGGATGTTACATGATGAAGTATCAACCGAAAGACTCATTCAAATCACCCCGTTTTTGTGGAGTGCGTACGTTTATGCGGCTCCCATTTGTTGAACGGGTAGATGAGCATATGGATTTTGTCATTACGGGAATTCCTTTTGATTCCGGACAATCATTTAGAACGGGTGCGAGATTCGGACCAGAAGCCATACGCGATTTTTCAATCCTTTTACGTCCTTTTAATCCAGAACAAGATATTAATATTTTTGACTATATATCCGGAATTGATTATGGGGATATTCCGATCATTCCGGGGTATATTTCTGAAACATATAAAAAGATCGAAGAAGAGCTTACCCCCGTCATTGAAAAAGGGATCATTCCCATTTCATTGGGGGGCGATCATTCCATTACGCTAGGGGAGTTACGTGCGATCGTAAAAAAACATGGTCCAGTTGCCCTGCTTCAATTCGATGCTCACTCTGATACTTGGGATAGTTATTTTGATCAAAAGTATAATCACGGAACCGTTTTTCGCCGCGCGATAGAAGAGGGTCTCATCGATGTATCACGATCTCTTCAAATTGGTATGAGGGGCGGTCTGTATGGGCCGGAAGATCTTCAGGATGCCCGGGATTTAGGTTTGGGCGTTTATACGACAAACGATTATAAACGTATCGGGGTCGAAAAGATGCTAAGGGTCATTCATGAGCGTGTTGCGGACGGTCCGGTGTTTCTATCCTTTGACATTGATTTCTTAGATCCGGTCTATGCTCCAGGAACGGGTACCCCTGAAGTTTCCGGAGCCAGCATTGATGATGCTTTAGCCTTAGTGAGAGGATTGACGAATATAGATTTTGTTGGATTCGATCTTGTTGAGGTTTTACCATCATACGATCACGGACAAATCACGGCTGCCGCAGCCGCTAATATTGTCTATGAATTCATCACACTCATCGCTCTCGCAAAAAAAGGGAAACTGGAGAAAAAAGAGAGAGCCGAAGAGTTGGAAACCCAGCTTAACAAGTAATTCCTCATTTTTACTGGAAAGAAGGAAGGTATCGGTGTAATCCCTTCCTTCCCTCTTTACAAAGCGATAGAACATAACAAGCCCAAAAAGGAGATGTGTAAATGCATATTTTGGATATATCGATCATGATTCTATATTTTTCTGTTTTAATCATTGTGGGAGTAATCGGATCCAAACGGGCAAAAACGGCAGATGATTTCATTGTGGCAGGACGTAATCTTGGTCATTTTATGTATTTATCCTGTTTAGCTGCTGTGATATTAGGGGGGGCTTCTACTCTAGGAACAGCAAAGTTAGGTTATCAGTTTGGGATATCCGGTATTTGGCTAGTGGTGATGATCGGGCTCGGCATTATCGCTATCGGGTTGTTTTTAACCAATAAGATATTCAATTTAAAAGTATTGACGATCAGTGAAATGCTTGAGAAGCGCTACAACTCTCAAACAAGATTGATCAGTGCCCTTGTCTCTGTTATCTATACATTCATGCTGACTGTAACGCAAGTGATTGGGATGGGGACGATTTTACATGTTTTGGCTGGCTGGAATTTAACGGTTTCCATGATAGTCGGGGGTGGGATCGTTTTATTTTATACAATATTAGGAGGTATGTGGTCAGTCACCATGACTGATGTCGTGCAATTCGTCATCATGACGATCGGTATTTTCTTTATCATGCTTCCGATGAGCATCTCTAAGGCAGGAGGGTGGGGCTCGCTAAAAGAAGGTCTCCCTGCATCACATTTCGAGCTAGGAAACATTGGCGGAGAGACAATTTTTCAATATTTCCTACTATTTACTCTAGGGGTAGTTGTTGGCCAGGATATTTGGCAGCGTCTTTTTACCGCACGAACCAAAGCAGTTTCTCGTGGCGGAACGGTTGGAGCGGGACTATATAGTGTC
>NZ_JBHVQU010000008.1:0-61801 GCF_042886655.1 Peribacillus sp. NPDC058002
GCTTCATATATTTTCATCGCGTAGGATACCCATGTGAAGACACATGGGCAATGGCTTCATCCTGTTCTTTTAATAAGTCAATGTTGGCACGGGTATCTTCCACATTTTTCTGGACGATTTTGATATATTGCTCGAAGACCTTCTCCAGGTTCGTTTCCCGGTCAATCCATTTCGAGGTGAATTCCAATTTATTGCTGCCAAGTTCGCCTGCCGGCAAATTTCCAAGCGTGACTGTTCCAAGTGCTGTCTTCACCTGATCGACTTGCTTCGTTACGGCAGGATGATTCAGTTTGATTGTCGTCATTAAAACAACCACCCTTTTAAATATGATATTTTACTTTCCAATTGACCTATGACGGCTTCCCCTTTATCTAAAAGTACATCGGCTTCATGGGCTATGGTGCTTGCTGCACTCAGAGCCTTTTTTTCTATATTAAGCATCATGATTTTACCGGCGATTTTCTCTTGATAGTGGTCATAATCATCATGAATGATCGTTGACATTGCCTTGTATGCATCAATGCGGGCATCTTGAAAGTCTTCTGCACGGTTTCCCGTCCAGCTTTTACCCAAATCCGGATTTTTAATTTTAGCAATTTCCCCCAGACAAGCATTCTGTTCTTCTTTGATTTGTCTTTTTGCCTGCTCCAAACGATTGATATCTTCATTCACATCGGACATTTTACTGGAGAGGGCAGAGTGAATTTCACTCAATGAATTTGCATACACTAAAAAAATCACCTCAAACATACTATTCTCATTATGTAGACTGTCATATTTTTCATATTTTCCATTATAAGGATTATAGTCTTAGAGTTAAATAGGGATAAATAAGCTATTTATGCTAGGTATTTAGGAAATCTCTCCCATAGACACCATTTCCAGATTAGACCTTTTACCCCTGTTTTCCATTTTTAAATATAAAAAGAGAGTGCAGGCTGCACCCTCTAAATATTTACTGCATTATTTGAATTCCTTTTCGTCAAATAATTGCGGAACTTTCACCTTTTTCCCTTTTTTATGATTGAGATCAGGTTTTTCAGCTTCGATTTTAGCTTGGTCATAGACAGCGGTGCCGACAATTTCAGCAACATCTTGAAGCTTTTCTTTTGAGATTTTATCAATGGTATCATCAGGAGTATGATACCATGGTTCTGATGGACTGTGGATGAATAAAGCAGCGGGAATCCCGGCTTCAGCAAACGATACATGGTCACTTCGCCCGCCTTGTCCATATGGAGTCGGCTCTCCATTCAGTCTTGTACTTGATGCCTGGGCCAGATCGGTTACAAGGTTCATTTCTCCATCATTAGTCAAAATGACCAAATCCCCGGCATCCCTGCTTCCCACCATATCCAGATTGAAGTTGGCAATGGTTCGCTTGATATCATCATCAGGGAGATTGTTCACATAATGCCGTGAACCTAGCAATCCATTTTCCTCGGCCCCAAAGGTGACGAAGCGAATTTCCGTATCTGTAGGAAGATTCTTCAGAACACGTGCAAGTTCAAGGGTGACGGATGTTCCTGATGCATCATCATTCGCGCCGGGTGCCCCCGCGACAGAATCATGATGTCCAGTAATATAAATGATATCGCTCTTTTTTGCTTTATGGTTCTTTGTTGCTTTTTTCGTTGCCACTACATTATAAGAGGTTTTTTCTCCGGAATAAGCTCCTTCGATTTTTAATGATGCTGTCAATTTAACTCCGGCATTCAATTTTTCAAGCAGGGTTTCTCCATCCTTTTTGGTTATCGTGACAGATGGAATATACTTGTCATTATCCTCTCCGAGTGTCCCGTTTAATTCCCCATCTGCATTATTGAATAGGATGACTCCCGCTGCCCCTTTTTCTGCTGCATTCAATACTTTCTCTGCAAAAGTGAGGCTCCCTCTTTGTATAAGGGCAATCTTCCCTGAAACGTCGGTTTCCTCCAACTCTTCTTTCGTTCCTAAACCGGCATATACCAATTCACCGGATAGGTCCCCATTAACAGAATAGGTTAAATGGTTCGCTTGGATTCCCCCATCAAATCCGGCAACGGAAAGTTCGACCAGATTTGGGTCTGTATAAGCTAAAAAATTGAACTCTTCGATATCGGCATTATAGCCATAAGATTTGAATTGCTTTTTGATGAATTGGACAGCTTTATACTCAGAATCGGTACCGGCGACCCGAGGTGTTTGTGAGAGGTATTCAATATTCTTGTAGATTCGATCGGCATCGATTTTTTTGATGATTTGCTTGTCCGTGGATGTAGCAGATAGCACCGGCGATGGATGTGGCGTTGCTAAAGCGGTAGTTGTCCCGGCTGTCCCGAGTGTCAATGCTGCGATTAAGGTTACCGATAGAAATTGTTTTTTCATAGATTGCCTCCCAGTTTAATAGATTTCACCATTATTTTACAATATATAGAAAATACTAACTAGGTAGGTTTATCCCTATTCATGCATGTCTAAAGTAACAAATTTACAAATCAAAGGAATTAACAGGATGTTTGACCCATGCCAAAAGTTCCTTTTCATTCGATATTTTGTCAGATTATATAAAAATACCTGAAACCCAAACAGGATTTTCGCTCTTTTTCGGGAAAATAATACAGAAGAGATAGAATTTTTACAGGGAGAAGGAGCAAAGATGTCGATAACTAAATTCGTGATGCCGGAAGTGATTTTTGGAAAAGGTTCAATTGAACAAGCTGGCGAGGCCTGCTTGCGTTTGGGTGCCAAAAAGGCCTTGATAGTCAGCGACTCAGGGGTGGCCAATGCTGGCTGGTTAGATATAGTCATTACATCCTGCCAAGATGCAGGCCTTGCTTTTGCTACCTTCATTGAAATGACGACCAATCCGAAGGATAGGGAGATCGAGGCCGGCTGTTTGGCATTTAAAGAACAAGAATGTGATGCCATCATTGGTTTGGGAGGAGGCAGTGCTTTGGATGTCGCCAAAGGGGTAGCCCTTTTAGTAACGAATGGCGGCATCATCAGTGATTATGAAGGTGTTGATAAAGTCCACTCACCCCTCCCGCCCATGGTGATGATCATGACCACTGCAGGATCGGGTTCGGAAGTATCTCAGTTTTCGGTGATCGTCGATTCATTCCGCGAGAAAAAAATGACAATCATTTCAAAATCACTCGTCCCCGATATTGCAATAGTCGACCCTGGTACCTTAACCACCTTGGGACCGGATTTGACCGCAGCTACGGGAATGGATGTTTTAACCCACGCCATTGAATCCTATGTTTCAATCGCAGCGACGCCTTTGACAGATGTACAAGCCAAAAACGCGCTTTCCATCGTTTCCCGCCACTTACGCCCCTCTGTTGCATCCAGGCATAATGAGGAAGCAAAAAAAGCGATGGCGATGGCAAGCCTTCAGGCTGGACTGGCTTTTTCCAACGCCATTTTGGGAGCCGCCCATGCCATTTCACATGCCTTAGGCGGCAAATACCTCCTTCCGCATGGTGAAATCAATGCGATACTCCTTCCCCATGTCATGGATTTCAATCGAATTTCCTCACCAAGGCGATTCAGCGAGATTGCAGACATCATGGGCATCGATACACGGACATTGACCGAGCAGCAAGCAGGAATGGCAGCCATACACTTCGTAAGGGAATTATCCCAGGATATAGGGGCTCCCAAGAGTTTAAGTGATGTCGGCATTACGAAAGAAATGATAGACCCCATAGGGATGACCGCTCTTGAGGATGCCTGCATGATCACCAATCCTCGTGATATGTCATTAGAACAGATTAATCAGCTGCTTCTTACAGCCCTTTAAGAGGTGAAAGCATGAACAAAATTGAATTGATAGACTTAATGACAGGTGTTAAATCTTCAAAGAAAACGTATTACACGGAACTTAAGAAAACAGTGGATCAGCTGAAGAAGAAGAATATGCAGCTTGAAATCATGAATGACATCACTAAAAATATGAATATGGACATCGACATCCACGAGATTCTCCGAAATGTTATCACAAAACTTAAGCAGCTCATTACCTTCGATGACAGTCATTTTGTCATATTGTATGAGGAAGAACCTGCCCTTCTTCATATCTGCCCTAATGGTCACTGTGAACTTGAAATGGATGCCAAAAATTTGTTACACCCTTTTCAGGATTTCTCGTCTGCCTTGAAAGAAAAACAGCCCATTGAGGTGGAAGTTAAACAGTTACCGGACTTCCGAGAAAAGGAACGTCTATTATCCCTTGAGATCGAATCACTTCTATTGGTCCCTTTATACGGAAAAAGTAAAAAAATCGGAATTTGGACTTTTGGCAGGAAGAAAAAGAAAACATGGCATAAAGATGAACTCGAATTTCTTGAACAACTATCCAATCAGCTTGCGTTAACTTTGGAGAATGCCCAGCTTTATAAGGAAGTTCTTCATTCCAAACAGGAGTGGGAGGATACATTCAAAGCAGTCGAAGACATGATCATCGTCTTTGATCAGAAAGGAGCGGTCTATCAATCCAATGATTCAGCCAGGGGCTTTTCCGACCAGATTCCTTTAATTGATAAATCCCAAAATCTGATTCAAGATACCTTTTCATGTAATAAGCCAGGGTTTCAGGAAATTCTCCTTCAGCATGATACCATCCTGGAAATGCATGCCTACCCGATTCAGAATAAGGAACATCAAGTATATGGGGTCATTGCTTATTATAAAAATGTCACCGAAAGAAGACAGATGGAAGTCCAGCTATTACACGCCGGTAAACTTGGGGCGATCGGTGAAATGGCAGCTGGGATTGCCCATGAATTGAATAGCCCATTAACGGCCATTCTTGGTAACTCGCAAATTTTATTACGTAAAACCCCACAGGATAATCTGGATCATATGCTGTTAAACGATATTAAGGTTTGCGGAGATCGATGCAGGCAAATAGTGAAAAGCCTGCTTACCTTTTCAAGGCAAGATGAGTATAGATTCCACTATTACTCTATTAACGAAGCCATTAACCAGGTTTTGAACCTTTTGAAGTTCCAACTTGGGAAGAAGCAGATATCCCTCCATCTTACCCTTCAGGAAGACCTTCCTTACATAAAGGGCAGCCAGCCGCAGATAGAACAGATCATCATCAACTTGCTATTGAATGCCAAGGACGCATTGGATGAGTCCGCCCAAACGGAAAAATTGATTGCGATCACTACCTATACAGATAACAAGTTCATGGTGGTTCGGGTGACTGATAACGGAACCGGGATTGAAAAAGAACGCCTGCCCTTCATATTCCATCCCTTCCATACGACTAAAGACCGTGAAAAAGGTACCGGTTTGGGGCTGTCTGTAAGCCTTGGCATCGCCAAAGACCATGGTGGGAATATCAACGTTTTGAGCACACCAGGACAAGGAAGCACTTTTTTCCTGAGGCTTCCCTTACAAGCAGAAGAGGAAAGGGGATGATAATGTGGTTCATTTACTTGTGGTAGACGATGAGAAAGAGGTTGGGACTTTTCTTTCCCGCCTTTTTACGATGAAAGGTTATCTCGTACAAGTTGTGAATAGTGGGAAGGATTTTCATGAAATGGATTGGAATCAGCAGCGTTTTGATGTCGCAATGATAGACCTGAAACTTCCGGATTGTGATGGACTTTCCCTCCTGCAGCATTTAAAACAGCTGCAGCCGCGTTGCAAGGTACTGATCATGACCGGATACAGCACCGTCAAGACCGCTGTTGATGCAATGAAACTTGGCGCGAGTGATTATATGGAAAAACCCTTTGTGGATATTGAAGTACTGGAAAGGCAGATTGACAACCTTTTAAATGAAAATGAAGATTTGAATCAGCATTTCATCCATAAACTGGCAGAGGATTCAGGATTCATCGTCGGCGAAAGTCCTTTAATGAAGAATTTGATTGAAACGGCTTTCAAGGTCGCCCAAAAATCCGTCAATGTATTAATCGAAGGAGAAACCGGAAGCGGTAAAGAAGTGCTTTCACGCTTCATTCACATTGCCAGCCCCCGAAACCATGAACCTTTTATCGGCATCAATTGTGGAGCGATCTCTGAATCCCTGCTTGAGAGCGAATTATTTGGTCATGAAAAGGGCGCTTTCACCGGAGCGACCCAGCTGCGAAAGGGTTTTTTCGAAATTGCCGGGAACGGGACGCTTTTTCTTGATGAAATTGCGGATGCGAGTCCCGCCATTCAGGTCAAATTGCTTCGAGTTTTGGAAACGAGGGAATTCATGCGGGTTGGCAGCAGCGGGGCATTACGGACGAACGCCCGGTTAGTGGCAGCCTCCAATGAAAACCTACAGCAGGCAGTGGACAAAAATAAATTCCGGGAAGACCTATTTTACCGGCTGAATGTCGTGACTCTCGATATCCCGCCTTTAAGGAATCGAAAAGAGGATATTCCCTTGCTTGTCCGTCACTTGATTGAGAGGAATGGTCATGGAGATATCTCTTTTTCCAATGAGGCCATCGAAAAATTACAGCAATACAACTGGCCAGGCAACATACGCGAACTATCTAATGTGGTCATGCGCACATTAACTCTTGCAGACCATAAGTCGGTAATATCCGCCAATGATATCTCTCTCACTAACAGCCAGATCACGCCTGACAAAAACGTGTCCACTAATGGGACTCAGTCAACTGAAAACCTTCTTGAAGAATGGCGAAAAAGGCTAGTGGCCGACTTTAATGAAAAGGATGAACTGATGCTTGAAGAAATACTTACGGAAATCAAACAGCTTCAATCTACAATTGGAAAGGAACTCGTCATGCAGGCACTGCAAAAAACTTACGGCAACCGGAATGAGGCAGCCAAACGCTTGCAGATATCCATACGGAAATTACGTTATATATTAAATGAGAAGAACCAGACATAATAAAAAGGAGGATGCCCCGTTCCATGACATCCTCCTCTGTTCCTATTCTAGCGTCAATACGATGCGTCCGTTGATTTCCCCCTTTTCCATCATTGAAAACACATCATTTATTTCATCAAGTTTCCTCGTCTCTATATTCGTTCTGACTTTACCCTCAGCAGCAAATTGAACGGCTTCCTGTAAATCTTTTCTCGTGCCGACGATTGACCCTTTTACAGTTACCCCATTTAGCACTGTATCAAAAATCGGGATTGGGAGTTCATCATTCGGCAATCCGACTACGACAAGTGTCCCGCCCCTCTTGACTGAACTGTAAGCCTGTTCGAAAGCTTTTTTCGTAACCGCTACAGAAATGGATGCCTGCACACCGCCAACTTTATCCTTTATAGCCTGAACAGGATCGGTCTTAAGCCCATTAACCGTATAATCCGCCCCAAGTTCAGTTGCCAGATCCAGCTTATCATCTTGAATATCGACAGCAATTACATTAAAGCCCATCGCTTTTGCATATTGCAGGGCAACATGTCCCAATCCGCCAATTCCATAAACCGCAACCCAATCGCCTGGTTTTGCTTCTGACACCTTTAGCGCTTTATAAGTCGTAACACCTGCACAGAAAATTGGTGAAATCTCCGCAAAGTCAAGCCCTTCTGGAACCTTCACCACATATTTGGCGGGTGCTTTACAATATTCCGCATACCCTCCGTCCACCGAATAGCCTGCATTCAATTGATCCAAGCAAAGCGTTTCCCTTCCGGTCAGACAATATTCACAATCGCCACAGGCCGAATAAAGCCATGGGATCCCAACACGGTCACCTACTTTCAAGGAAGTTACGCCTTCTGCCACCTTTTCTATAATGCCCACACCCTCATGTCCGGGGATAAGCGGAAGCTTGGGTTTTACCGGCCAATCACCATGTACTGCATGCAAATCGGTATGACATACGCCACAGGCTTTAATTTTCACTAATATCTCACCATATTCCAACTCGGGGATGGGAACTTCTTTAATCTCAAGTTTTTGGTTAAATTCATTGACGACCGCCGCTTTCATTGTCTTGACCTTTTGTTTTTCATTTACAGTGCTTGCCCCTTGTTTTACATTCATGATTCATTTTCCTCCCTTAATCCAGTGGATATTATTTCTTGCTACTACTTACACCTGCTACTTACACAAGATGCAAGTGCCATGCCACTGAAAAAAAGCAAAAAAGACAGCATTCACTTTAATAAAGTGCCGAAAAATCGGCCCATTTGGACGAATTAACGGCTCAAGTTGGACGAAATCCGGTTTGTATATTGCAGAAAAAATGGCTCACCCTATATATAGGAGGTGTCTAAAACATGGACCAATTTGAAAAAGCCTATGAATCATATAAACAGCAGGGAACACCGCAAGCAAACCAAGCTGATTCAGCAGGAAAAGAAGAAATCATCGCTGTAAGGAAAAATGAAGAGGACAATATTATCGCCATCAAGACGAACTCCGGCCGCGAACTCGACTACCCCACAGCCCTTTCGGAAGCCAAAGCAGGCAACCTGGCCAATGTTGACGTCTTTCATAAATATGGACGTGACATATTGCGGAGTGAGCCCGATGGGATAAAAGAAAATAATCTGGATCAACTGCCGGAGTTTTAAGGGGGAGACTGCCTGATATGGGCAGTTTTTTCTATTTGGATGCGCTAAAAAAGAACCAGCATGATCAGCTGGATCCTTATTTTTCATACTGATAGGATTCAGAGATTTCGAGCAGTCGGCCACAGGACTCGACAACCTCGATGATTTCCATCCATGACATGTCCAGACCCAATTCATTAGCATGGGAAATCTTATCCCGTAATTTCCGGATGGCATTTGCATCCTTCTTCCCTTTACTTTTCGAAGGGATTTGGAAGAAGCGCCTCAAATCTTTATCTTTATGTATGATATCGAATTTATCACTGATTTGCAGGCACTCGATTATATTGATATCCTCGTTTTTATCGATTCTCCTTCTATATAATTCGGTTGCCTTTTCTAAACGGTCTTCGCTGATCATTGGATACCAGCTGCCATCGCCGAATCTATCCTGGATGATATCGCTCATCCTCATTTCCAATAAAGTAATGTATCCGAATATCAGCATCCTGATCGGAGGCTTTTGAAGGTCGGCA
Source organism: Peribacillus sp. NPDC058002 (assembly GCF_042886655.1). Lineage (NCBI taxonomy): Bacteria > Bacillati > Bacillota > Bacilli > Caryophanales > Bacillaceae > Peribacillus > Peribacillus sp. NPDC058002. The sequence goes on from NZ_JBHVQU010000008.1 coordinate 9,009, forward strand.
TGGGTAATCAACTTTTTAATCGAATTATTCTCTAATACGAACACCCTTGTTTTATTCTTAAAAATCTGGAGAAGCTGGATCAAAGGGGTTGAATCCGAAACCATTTCCCTTGGTGAAAAGTTTCTCAAATATTCAGAAATGCTTCCATCACCGAGTTCTTCCCTTTCGATATACCCGATGATTTCCCCCTGATCTTGCACTGCCAATATATCAAAGTTCTTTTTTTCCAATGCTTTCTGGATATCCACCGCCAGATCGTTTTTATGGCAAAACTCAAGCTCCTGGGCAATGCTCTTAACCGTTATATTCTCTTCATAAAGAGTTTTAAGACTAAGATAGCTGTTATTGCTTTTTCTTTTGCTTTCATTTAACATCTTTCAACCTCCGCTCAGGAACACTTTCCGCCCGATTTTCCGCTTAAACCATAGAAAATGTATGCGGCCGCCACTAAAATAAAGTCCACCGTAGTGGACTCAATACCATTCATGTGGATTTTTTGAAACCATCAAAGGCCATTAACTGCATTGCCTATCGGCGTTTCCTCATTTCCCTTCTCTTCCCAACCTTTGCATACATCCACCCAATCCTTAGCACCTGAATATTCAAACAACTCAGCGAGTTTAAGTTCTATTGCAGAGTTCGCACTGCCGCATGCCGGGAACAATGTATCAAAGCGTTTCATCGATACATCAAGAAAAACAGCTAGATCATTTGCCAAACCAAACGGGCAAACCCCTCCGATGGCATGGCCGGTCTGTGCAAGCACTTCTTCAGGTGAAAGCATACGTGCTTTGAAACCGAACGTCTGACGAAATTTCTTATTATCCACTTTCGAGTCCCCTGCGGCAACAACCAAAATGGCTTTTTCACCTTCTCCCTTAAAGGAAAGAGTCTTAGCAATCCGCGCTGGGATAACACCGATGGTTTCCGCTGCTTCAATCACTGTAGCACTCGATGTTTCGAACTCCATTACATCGCCTTCCCGGTCCCATTGTTTAAAATGGCTTTTGACACTTTCGATCGACATCCTATATTCACTCCTTTGAAGTACATATTGAAATAATATCATCCATCATTGCAATAAATCAAAATCCTTGAGCCACTTCCCCTGCTTGGAAACTTATAAATTAAAACCATTCTTTACAAATTGACGAAACAAGCTTACATGGGATACTATTAAACATCGGGCAAACGCCTAAACGTGGTTCGTAACCATCCCACGATAAAAAACTAGGGAGAGAGTAAAATGAATGTTCGTACACTCGTAATAAGCGGGTTATTGGCTGCCTTGTATGTGGCGGTCTCATTGGTATTCCAACCAATTTCATTTCAGATGTTCCAATTTCGTGTACCGGAAATATTGAATCATCTGATTGTATTCAATAAAAAGTATATCTACGGTATCGTCGGCGGAGTCTTCATATCGAATCTGCTCTTTTCGCCGATGGTGCCATATGACTTGATTTTCGGGGTGGGGCAATCTCTGCTCGCCTTATTGCTTGTCATTTTTGTTTCTCGGTTCATAAAAGGCATTAAAGGACGGATGATCGCCACGATTATCTTTTTCACGTTCACAATGTTTTTAATTGCAATTGAGCTGAATCTTGCCCTGGGCTTCCCATTCTGGTTAAGCTGGATGACCACGGCTGTCGGTGAATTCGTTGTCCTCTTGATTGGAGCGCCAATCATTTATGGAATGAACAAAAGAATTCAGTTTGAAAAGTGGCTTTAATGGAATCTTCGTGTCGGGAACCCACTATAATGGAAAAGAGCTGTCTGCAATGATGCGGCAGCTCTTTTTTCACCAATGAACTCGAAAATGATAAACTACTAGTAAGAATGGTGGTGGCCCTTTGAAAAAAATCCTGACCATAATCGGTCTATTGGTAATCGCAATATTTATTTTCTATAATGCAGAGTTATTCACTTTGGTTTGGAAAAGTGATCTGGATTCTGTTATTGGGATTTTGAAGGAAAACCTTTTGCTTACATTTATTGTGACATTCGTATTGATGTTTGTACAAAATTCTTTTACAATCATCCCCTTAATTTTGCTCCTGACCATCAATGTCGCGATATTCGGATTCATATATGGATATCTATGGAGTTGGTTTACAAGCGTTGTTGCCTCAGGTTTCATTTTTTATGCAGCAAGAAACTGGTTTCAGGAACTTCTCATAAAGAAAATTAGCGAAAAATGGCAAGAAACCGTTGTGGAGCATGGCTTCATGTACGTTTTTACAGGCAGGATTTTCCCTCTGATCCCAACAAGCTTAATTAACTTGGTAGCTGGTGTCAGCACCGTCACTTTCAAGGATTTTTTATTAGCGACGGCACTTGGCAACCTTATTTACTTTTTCTTCCTTTCGCTCATTCCATATGGACTATTATCTGTTGAAATGAACCAATATACGCTAGCAGCACTCGCACTCGTCCTCTTACTATTTTTCATTATCTATAAGCGTGCAAAAAAGAAAAGGAAACAAACCTTTTTCAGAAAAAACAGGTGACCACTTTGGCCCCTGTTTTTTTATTTAGGAATCTGCATATATTTTTTTCCGATAGTTTGTTAAAATGTGTATGTAATTTTACCTTAGAAATGTCTTAAAATCAGGGAGAATCTCCATGTCCAAACGCTCCATTTTAGCAATATATATCCTATCCGGGATTCTAACACTAGTCGTGTTCGACTATTTTTTAACTACAAATATCCAAAACAAAGAGGTCTTCATTCAACTTCAAAGAGCGGAAGGATTTGTTTTCCTTTTATCAATAGGCTTGGTTTTATATCTTTATTTAGCTAAAAGGGAAGAATTCAAGCAATTAAAAGAAGCTGAGCAACGTCGGCGTACACTCATCAATTCAATGGTGGATTTCGTTAACTTTAAGGATGGTGATGGCCGTTGGCTTGAATCCAATACCTTCGGCCTGCAATTATTTCAATTGGAGCATGTGGACTATAAGGGAAAAAGAGACAGCGAGCTCGCGGAATACTCAGAATTTTATAAAGAGTCGTTGATCTACTGTGAAGTATCCGATGAAGAAACTTGGGTAAAAGGAGAAATCACAAGGTGTGAGGAAATCGTCCCTCTTCCCGATGGCAATCACAAGACCTTTGATACGATCAAGGTTCCTCTGTTCAATGAGGATGGTTCACGAAAAGGCTTAGTCGTCATCGGCAGGGATATTTCTGAAAGAGTAGTCGCGGAGAATCAATTATTCGATAGTGAACAACGCTATAAATCATTGTTTGAACACAACCCTTATCCGATGCTGATGCTTGATTTAAACGGAATGATCACGACCGTTAATCCAAGGTTTGAAACGGTAACAGGCTTTCAACAGGAAGAAATACATGGAGCCTCATTCATTAATTTGAACTTCTCAGCAGAAGACGCGGAATTGATCCGTACATCTTGCCAATATGTCCTGGAAAACCAAAAGGGGATAAAAAAAGGGAAAGATATAGAATTCCTGACGAAGTACGGGAAGTCCATCTTACTTTCTTGTTCGTTTGTCCCGATGATGGTTGGAGAGGATTTAGTAGGAATCATTACTTATGCTAAAGAAGTCACTCAAATTCGGGAAACCGAAGCACGCTTAAGAAGAACTGAAAAATTATCGATAGTCGGCGAACTTGCCGCAAGTGTGGCTCACGAGGTACGAAACCCGCTGACTTCTTTAAAAGGTTTCGTCCAGCTGCTTAAAAAGAGCGACCATCCCTATGAACAATACTACACGATCATGTTAAGTGAATTGGACCGGATCAATCTTATTGTAAGCGAGTTACTCGTTCTGGCAAAACCACAGGAACTTCCATTCAGCAAACATCAAATCATCGACCTGATGAATGATGTCAAAACCTTGTTGAAACCAGAGGCGGACTCGTACCCCACCCAAATATCAATATCTGTTAAAAACGAAATACCGCTTCTATTATGTGAGGGAAACCAATTAAAACAAGTATTCATAAACATGCTCAAGAATTCAATGGAGGCATCCGCTGATCACATTTGGATTGATTTTGAACGCATCGACAATAACCTTTCCATTACCATCAAAGATAATGGAAGCGGAATTGAAAAAAAACGGATAAAGCATCTTGGCGAACCTTTCTATTCTTCTAAAGAAAAAGGAACCGGATTAGGACTGACAGTCAGTTGCCGAATCATTGAGGCGCATCGGGGAAAGGTCCACTTTAACAGCGAACTAAACCATGGAACCGAGGTCCAAATCATTTTGCCCATAAAAATATAAATCCGAGGACAAGCCTAAACCTTGTCCTTTTTTTGCAGGATTCAGACCCATCCCTATTTAATCAAGGAGGTGAAGAAATCCTTAATATTCCCAAAGAATGACCCGGTCCCACCAGGTTGTTTGCGATCAATTTGGCCTCCAGTATTATTGTATGTATCTCCCTCCGACTTGCCGGCTGTACTCATCTGCGTTGCCTCAACTCCCACCCTTTTGTTATGACATCATCCACGGTTTCTTCCTCATCCATTTCCACATCCATATCCTTTTCGAAAACAAGGACGTAAGTACGGCGCTCCCCATCCTTTGAAACGGTAACGGAAATGGCTGTTTTCGCTTTATCCTTGATCTTCACTTTTTTTCTGCTCTCACCATCATATTCAATCGTTGCTCCGCTGGCATTTGTCGTTGCATTCATTTCGACTGAAGAAATATCATGATCGACCTCGATATGATAGGTATGCTCATTAGATTCAAAAGCTTTGTTCCATACTCCTGATGATACAGTCAGATTGGTTAACACTGGTGCATTATTGCCCTCATCACCTAAGGCATCTGCTGACGTTCCCTTCTCTATAGAATCCGTTTTCGCTTTTTCTGTTGAAATGCTTTCAAGTTGCTGTGCTTGGCTGACACCACTGCTTGGTTTTAGATTATTGGTGGATTCCGTTGATGTTAAAGATGATTTATTTCCCTTATCGGAGGATGGTTGAGTTTTACCCGTTCCTATTGAGGGCTCCTGTTGAACTTCACCCGCTTTAGGTGCAGTTTTCGATTCTTCTTTTTCCTTGGCTGCCGCCCGTGTAATCGTAAGCGTATAGGTTTTTTCATCTCCATTTTCTGCCGTAACGATAATCTTCACCTTTGTCTTACCGATTGGAAGGGTAACCTTTACACCTGAATTGGTTGCATCCTTTCCATTCACCTTTACAATTGCGGTACTGTCACTCAATGTCGGAGTTACCGTAATGGACTGGACTTCATTTTCGACAGAAGCGTTATAAGCTGTCACTTTAGAATCGAATGTTATTAAGCCTTCTGATAATCCAATTGATGTTAAAAGGTTATCATCACTTTCAAGTCTTTCAACCTTGAGCGTATAGGCAACCGTTTCATTTTGCCCATCACTGACGGTGATTTCAAACGTATTCATGCCAGTTTGAAGCTGTAAGTCCTTCACCTTCCCCTCTGTCATTTTGACACCATTCACGTATATGGCTGCATTCTCGTTAGGACTTGCTGCAAGTAAGTTGATTTTTTCCACATCATTTCCCACTGCCGAACTATACTCGTGTACATCTTCAGAAAATTTTTGTTCCAGTGCTATACCCTCTATTTCCAGCTTTGAAAGACTATTTACCATTTGTTCCTCTTTTTGAATGACGGAAGTGTCTTCTGCAGCCCCTGCCACGGGCATATAAGCGGATGTGCCCATCCCCACAAGGGAACCAACCAAGATCACCTTCACACTTTTTTCTTTTAATCCCTTCTTTAGCAAAGCCTATCCCTCCTATAATTCCTGCAAACATGATAGGGTCAGGTTATCAAAGGAACCTTAATTATTTCTTAATGGAGTTTATACCAACAGGATGTCTATTAATGTTTTGCAAAAAGGAATTCCAAACCAATATTTATGGCAATAATGGAGGTAGGAAGGCAAATCTAAACTTATTGTTATCACTTTTCTAGCAAACCTTTCAAACTGCCTTTAGATAACTAATTTATTTTCACTGTTTTTTCACATTTTCCTTTTATAATGGGCTTACATGATCTGATGAAAGGATGATGGCACACCAAGATGAAAAAATATTTATGGCTGGTAGTCAGCCTATTCAGTTTGCTTTTATACCCGGCAATGGCTTTTGGTCATGCTACGGTAATAAGCTCTAATCCTAGCCCGAATGAAGCGGTGGATACCCTTCCTGAAAAGATCAGCATTCAATTCAGCGAGAATATTCAACCATCTTTCCATTCGCTTGAGGTATTCAGCCAAGGCGGGGACAAAGTTCAAATTCATGACAGTAAAATCTCGGAACAAAGTGAAAAAATACTGGAAGCTAAGTGGAAGGGCACTATCGACGAAGGGATTTATTACATTAAATGGAGAGTGGTTTCAAGTGATGGACATCCCATTGAAGGAACAATTCCCTTTCAATTCGGAGATTCAGCGCGCCTTTCAGACCAAGAAAATCCCGAAGTGAATGCAAGTTTTCCGAATTCCATCAATGTTATCCTTCAAAGTCTTCAATACATATGCTTCGCTGCACTTACTGGAATCCTTTTTTTCAGATTATCGTTAATGAAGGATCCTCGACTTTTTGAAGCAAGCAGAAGAACACGTCTATACCTTTGGCTTTCATATGCAGGTTTAGCCTTTTCCATCTTCTTAAATCTGCCCTTAAAAGTTACGATTGACGCTGGCGTAGGTTGGACGGATGCATTTAAATTGACTTATATAAAAGAAGTATTGAATGCCACAAACTTTGGAGCGGTCTGGATCATTGAAGTTCTAATATTGCTTCTTCTATTTTTAGTGATTTATTTCATGCTCGAGAACTCCCTGAATAAATCATTGCCTTTCTTTTCTTTCATCATAATGGCCAGCTTGATGATTTGTAAGGCTTTAACTGGACATACAGCTGCTGTTCCTAATCAGGTTCTGGCCGTTTTGATGGATTTCCTTCATCTGTTGTCCATGGCTTTATGGCTCGGCGGCCTTTTGGCCATATTGGTGATTTTACCTGGTCTTGCTGATCGGCAGGCAGTCCAAGAAGATAAGAAAACATTTTACTGGTCAATCATTCAAAGGTTTTCCAGATGGGCATTTCTGTTTGTAATCATACTGATTGTTAGCGGGATATATAGCAGTTTACAGCATGTTCCGACTATCCATTCATTGTTCTACACAACATATGGACAATTGTTACTGGCGAAAATCATTCTCATGTTAGTCATGATCGTTTTAGGAGGCTTCCATTTTCTCAGAGGGAAAAAGCAAACGAGAAAACTTGGTTATAGTGTAGGAATGGAGTTTGGTTTAGGAATCGTCATACTTCTCATTGCAGCTCTGCTGACAAATGTCCAAACTGCCATGTCTTCTCCCGGGCCCATTGAAAAGACGTTACGGACTGAAGAAAATAATGAGGTTACATTAATGGTGACTCTCAATGAAGTCGGGGATAACGTGATTCAAGTAAACCTATTCAATGAAGGCAAGCCCATTGCTGAAATAGAGCAGCTTACAATCACTATGCAGCCATTAGATACGCCACGCGGTGAAATAAAACTGCAAATGAAGGAGAAAAACACAGGTACATTTACATCAAAGTCTTTATTAACCATGCCAGGAAAGTGGAATATCCATGTTCACGGATTAACTGAAAGCCTGGATTCAATTGATGCTGATTTTATAATTTTCATAGGGAATTCATAACAGGAGGTTAATATTAATGAAAAACATTTCAAAACTACTTATTTTCACATTTGCTGCATTATTCATTTTTTCCGGTTCAGCATATGCTCACGTTACAGTCAAGCCTAGTTCATCTGCACCTGAGGCATGGGAAACTTATACACTCAAAGTACCAGTAGAGAAAGAAACTGCCACTACAAAGGTGACTTTAAAAGTACCTGAAGGGGTTACTTTTGAAAGCTATCAGCCTGTACCGGGGTGGAAAGTATCAACAGAAGGTGACAAAGATGGGCATGTAAAAACGGTAACTTGGACAGCAACTGATGAAGGAATAGCTGCTGGACAATTCCAGCAATTCTCTTTCGTAGCACAAAATCCAAAAGAAGAAACAAAAGTTGCCTGGGATGCATTTCAATATTACGAAGATGGTGAAATTGTTGAATGGAGCGGTGATGAAGGCTCAGACCTACCGCATTCTGTAACGGAGATTACGGTTGCGCCCAAGGCTGATGCAGAACCAGCGGACCATGGTCACAAAGATGAGGCTGAAACTAATGATTCCACGGCAACTGACAATTCAAAGGATTCGGCAACAACAGAAGGTGATGGCAATCAAACGCTGTTCATCACTCTGGCTGTCATTTCACTAATCCTGTCGATTGTAGCACTTTTTGCAGCTCTAAGGAAAACTAAAAAATAATCATTATGGAAGGTGCCCCAAGAATTCTTGAGGCACCTTTTTTCCCCTCTATTATTCCATGACCACCGATTTACTCGGTAACTTAAGGTTTTCTGATTCTATGGTAATCTTAATCGATTTTTCAGCTCTTTGGTCCGCTATCGTTAGGTTAAGCAATCCATTTCCCTGTGCTTTTTTGCTTATTCCCAGATCTTCCGTACTTTTCACCAGCTGTGCATATAATTCCGCTTCAGTTAAATTGCGGTCAAATTCCTTTTCAGCAATCACTTTCAAGAGGGCTGCTGCACCGCTTACATGGGGCGTAGCCATTGACGTTCCGCTCAACCGGGCAAATTTATTTCCTGGATACGTAGAAAGAATATCGACACCTGGCGCCACCAAGTCAATTTCATCATTTGTATTCGAAAAATCCGCTAAATTTCTGCTTAAATCCACGGCTCCGACTTCCACTACCTCGGGATATGCTCCTGGATAATCCAATTCATCCGTTTCATGACGCCCATCACCACTATTTCCAGCTGCGCAAACAACTAGGATATCATTCTTAAGGGCTTTTTGAATGAGTTTGTGTTCAGCCTCATCCGGAGGACCGCCAAGTGAAAGTGAAATGACCGAAACCTTCTCTTCATTAGGTCCCCGCCAATTGATTGCATACTCCAGAGCTCCATTAATCCAAGCTATATCTCCTTGCCCTTGACCATTTAAGGCCTTTAACGCTAATATGCTCGCTTTCGGGGCCATTCCCACTACACCAGCATTATTGACGGCAGCCACAATCGTACCGCTAACATGTGTCCCATGTCCATTATCATCTTGATAATCCCCGGTATTGGTAAAATCCTTCCCACCAATGATTCTTTCCTTGAGGTCTGGATGTCCCTTGTCAATGCCTGTATCGATGACGGCAACTATCACGCCCTCACCATAATTGCTTTTCTCCCAAATTGCCGGGGCTTTCACAAGCTCGACACCCTCAGGAATCTTCTCTTTCACCGTTTCCATTACTTCAAGAACTTTGTAAGGTATTAATCTTTTTTCTCTTGTCATTTGATTACCCCTTCCTTCGTTCAATAAGTTAAACTGCCATCAGTGTGGGATATTCATCCCGTCTGGTTGCCGTCTACCGTTGAAAGAGATGAGATCAAAAAACTCTTCTCTCTTATATATACCAGATTTATGAAAATAAAAAAGAAGTTTTTGGAAAATTCCGTCTAAATAACTACTTTTTATTTCTTTTTGTGTTATTATCTGGTACTCTTATTATAGAACAAACGTTCGCAAAACGCCATATTTTTTTTATTCATTACTCAATTTTTTCCCAAATAAAAAAGAAGCGACCCCAAATCGAGTCAGCTTCCATGAGATGTTAAGCTGCGCCGCAGCATTTTTTGAATTTTTTCCCGCTTCCGCATGGGCATGGTTCGTTTCTGCCAATGACCGGCTCTGTATGAACATGCGGCATTTTAGCTGCCTTTGCACTTTCCATGATGATTTGCATGCCTTTTTCCTTCATTTGCTGATACCGCTGTTTAAATAACTCCATAACATCTTTACTGTATTTTAACGTATCTTCCGCAATATCCATCGCCTTTTGCTTGGAAATATTATAATCCTCAAGGACAAATTGATTATCCCCGAAAGAAACCCTCACTCCAAAATGCTGTCCTGCCTGTTTATTTCCTTTAAGCTCCTCAACGAATTCAAGATATACTTCCTGGCAATCACAAGTCTGGTGCATACAATAATAATCATATATCCAATATGTTTTATCTTCGTACTTACTCTTTAAAGCAATTCCATCCTCCACGCCAAAAACATCCAAATATTTTATCGCTTTTCCATCAAGTATCTCAAATGGATCAATCGTTCTCATCTATAGACACATCCTAATTCATCAAAATTTATTCTTCCTCTGTATTGTACAACCTAATTCACCAATCGTCACTTGAAACGAAGCCTGTCGAATCCAAATCCCTTTCATCAAAATCAGATTTAAGGAATCCTTTTTGAAGGCAAAAAAAAGCTGCATCAGTGTGTATCCACTGATGCAGCTGCCCCTCAACCCTTCATCCGATCCATGTGGTCAATTCATCAAACGGTGTTTTTTTGGCAGGTTTCGGCTTCATATCAGGATAACCCAAGTATATGAAAGCCAATACTTCTCCTTTTGAGGATAAATTGAAAAATTCACGGACCTTTTCATTATAAGTTATTTTTCCCGTTCTCCATACCGCTCCCAGACCTAGGGAATGTGCCGCAAGAAGCATGTTCTGAATGGCACTGTTCACTGCTGCATATTCTTCTGCCACGAGGACATTATTCTTATCACTAGGCTCTATGCCCACTGCGATGATGACTGGAGCCCTTAATGGATTCTTTTTTTGCCTTTCGAGCTTGCTGATTAAACTTTCAGGGGTATCATCAGCATTTTCAATTCTTGTGATTTCTTCGAATACCTCTCCAAGTTTATTTCTTCCTTCTCCTGTCATTACAAAAAAGCGCCAAGGCTCCGTTCGATGGTGATTAGGGGCATACGTTCCAGCTTCAATGATTTGCTCGATCATTTCCTTAGGTACCGGATCTTGCTTGACGATTCCAATGCTTCTTCTCGTTTTTATAGCCTCGATGGTTTCCATGTTATCTCCCCTTATCCCTTTATTTCCAATAGTTTCTGTTTCAGTTCATTTTCCATTGAAGCCAATTCCCGTTCGGCTTGTCGGCGTTTATGCCTTCCTTCTTCTTGAATCCGCATGGTTTCCTCAAGCGTGGAAATCAAGTTAGCTTGGGTATTCTTTAATGTTTCGATATCGACAAGTCCGCGCTCATTTTCTTTTGCCGTTTCAATGGTATTCGTTTTCAGCATCTCAGAGTTCTTCAATAACAAGTCATTTGTAGTTTTGGAAACCTGCTTTTGTGCTTCTACTGCATGCCTTTGCCTGATTAAGGTCAATGCAATCGCAACCTGATTTTTCCAAAGGGGGATGGCTGTCATGATCGAAGATTGTATTTTCTCGACCAGCGCCTGATTCGTGTTTTGGATCAGCCTGATTTGCGGTGCGCTTTGAATCGTAATTTCGCGACTCAATTTCAAATCATGAAGCCTTTTATCCAACCGTTCAGCAAATTGCAGCATATCATTGACTTCCTGGAACTTCATTTGATCATTGCTCGATTCAGCGGACTTCCTTAACTCCGGAATCGTTTTCCCATGGATTTCTTCGAGTTTAATTTCCCCGGCTGCAATATAGACATTCAATGCCTGGAAATAATCCTTATTCGTTTCATATAGCTTTTCAAGGATTACGATATCCGATAGCAGGATATTCTTGCTCCGCTCGAGTTTCACACTGATTCGATCAATTTGGGCACCGGTTTTTTGATATTTGGATAGCACTTCCTGTACAGATCCCGAGAGCTTCCCGAACATACGAGCAAAGAAAGAGGGCTTATCCGGTTTTAGCTCATCCGGGCTCAGCTCGTTTAACTTTTTCATTAAATCACTGATAATGTTGCCCACTTCACCCACATCTTTTTTCTGGACATGCTCAAGCATGGAATTAGAAAAGGTCAGAAGCTTTGATTGGGCGGGTGTACCATAGGATATCATCGCCTGATGATTCGTTGGATCGATTTGTTCGGCAAGCTGATATGCCTTTGCCCTGTTCTCTTCAGGAATGACATCAATCAGTTTAACCGGTTTCGCTTCCTGGGAAGATACTTTCTCCAGCTCCTGCACCCCATCAAATGGATTGGCTAAAAGATCATCGATCAAACTGGCATTATTCGTTTTATTCAACAGGTTTGGATCATTGTTATTCATTTTAACCTCCTGCTTTCATCAATTACTTGTGACTCTTTTCTAGTTTCAATGGATTGCTTAGCAACATCCAATTCGAAGTTAAGGTGATCGATATCATCGGCAATCACTTTATATAAATCCTTTTCTATCGTATTAGTGAGTTCCTTTAAAGTTTTGCGAGTCTCTGTTAAGGAAAGTTCGAGCTCCCTGTTCTTTTTTGGCTGCTGTGCTAAAAATACATATTTCTCCGCAAGCTCCATGGCGGAATCCAGATGCGAGTAATAAAATTGTTCCGCCTGGTAAAATCGCTTCGGTTCTTTCTTTGTCAGACTATATATTTTTCTGATCATTTTAATCATATCCTTCCTCTGTTTAAAAGAAGAGATATGCCTGACCGAGATTAATGCTTTTTGAACCCGCCATATCTTCGATTTTGCTTCCAATAAATTTTTCTTAATATATTGATATTCTTTTCTCGTCAATTCATGTTTTTTGAGGAATCTTGATGAAAAATATACGGAACTTAGCCAGTATGCAAGCGCCCCTCCTGCTAAAGAAATGACAACGGATAAGGCAAACGGTTGATTCAATGCAAAATAGCTAATCATCCATATCGGCAAAACCATTGGAAATGCAATCAATATCGGAACAAAATCGGCAAGAAATCGATTCATAATCATTACACTCCTGACTTACACTCTTTTCTATTATATACGGATTATCCCATGGATTGGTTTCAAGAAGGATTAAAAGAATTTCCCCTATCCTAAACGATATAGGAACCGGATGGTTTCTGCAAATTTATTGAAATTTTTTCTGTGAATTAACTCTTCTCCCCAGTATGGGCTAACGCCTAATCACCTCATCGGAACTTACATAAGTTATAAAGTATCCATCCTGAATTTTAAAAAGGAGAGTTGACGATGAATTCATACGGATTTTACCCTTATTCACAACAAAATGGAAATCACCAGTACTTTGAGCCTAATTATAACCCATATTTCCAACAGCCTGAACGATTTGATTACATGCCACAGCAAGATTGGAACCTTCAGCAGGTTCAAGATAATTCATATAGCCAAGTGCCCGAACAGTTCGATGTTGAAAGGGAACCTCAACAACTTGAAAGAAGAGTCCGGGAACTTGAGCGGCAAAATGAGAGGCAAACGAGGGAACTCACTCGGCAAAACCAAGAAATCACACGGATGAATCGAGAAGTGGGCCGTGTTATCCAGGAAGTAACCAGGATAAGTCGAAATGATCAACGCCATACGAATAGGCTAAACCGACTAAACCAAAGACTTCGTGCCGTTGAAAGAAACTTAAACATTCCATTCAACGCAACAGAGGATGGCTTTTAATACAAAAAGCAGGAGCTCATTATGGGCCCTGCTTATTCTAACTTTTATCGGAAGGACTCGGTAATCAGTAATTCCAATAAATGAATTTAATCAAACGATTGATTAATTTTAAAGGACCACTAAACCCTTAGTGCATGAATGACCGCCGAACTGCGAAGTCTCCTGCATGTCCATCTCGCTTAATCAGCCGCCACCCTATCCCCAGTGGCCGGCAATCGGATAGATGAGTGCCATCATCATTACAACAAAAATAAGATACGCCCGAAATTTAATCCGTTCCTTACATTAATCCAAAGTCAACGACGAAATAACAAAGCGTTCCGATTGTAATATCATCGAAAACCTTCATGAGAATGTTCACATTACTCTTCGTACGAACTAACCCTTCTTCCAATAAGGCCCTTTCCATTAATCGAAAGTTTGATTAATGGAAAGAGGATATTAAATTACCTAGAGAAATTTGGAAGGTATATTAAATCATCTTTTCCTTAATCTAATAGGGCAGTTAAAAAACAAGGAGGTAACACCATGACAGTAATTAGTGATGTTAAGACGACTTTAGCTGGACTAAAAAGTGCTCAAGCAAGCTTCGAAACCTTTGCCCTTTCAACAGACAACGAGCAAGCAAAACAACTTTACCAACAAGCTGCTCAACAAACACAATCGATTGTTGACAGTGTTTCACCTCGTATTGATCAGATTGAGCAAGAAGAACCACAATATAAGCAATAAGAAATCATAAAAAAAGGTTGGTTGAGGCAACCAACCTTTTTTATATCTTTAATCCATCTATAAGGAGACGATCCCTTGCCATACATGCTAAACCGCTCCACTCCTTTTTTTTCCATATTAATCATTTTGCTTATGACAGGATGTTCGGCAAATTCCAGTCAAACAGATATTAATAAGGACCGGGGCTTGAATATATCCAAAGTACATACTAGCAATCCAATTGACCAAACGGTTGCCAATCAAGCTAAAGATAAGCTAGTGAATCAGGACGAAGTCTCGGATGCAAAAGCCGTGAATTCCAATAAGGAACTGCTAGTTGCCATTAAAGTGGAAAACTTCGATCGACTACGCTTAAAAAAGATTAAAAAGAAATCGCAAACAGAACTGGAAGACATGTTTCCTGATTATAAAATCCTGGTCTCAACAGATCAAAAGTTGTTTATAGAACTGGAGCACCTGGAGCAGAAACTTGAGAAAGACCATACTAAGCTGGACTCCTTAAATAGGGATTTCAAAAGGATCAAATCCTTATTGAATGAAAAAACGTAACAAATGAAAGAAGTGATACGAAAATGTCAAATAATAAAAAGAAAAAACTGACTCCTGTCCAACAGGAATATCAGCAACTCCAACACCAACTGGAAACCAAAAGGCCAATACTGCTAAACTGCGTAAAAGCATTTATGACCGGCGGTATAATTTGCCTGATCGGACAGGTCATTTCAAACTTTTATATCCATTACTTTGACTTCACGGACCAGACAGCTGGAAACCCAACTGCAGGCACATTAATTTTCATCGCCATGCTTCTCACCGGATTTGGGGTGTATGACAGAATCGCCCAATTTAGCGGTGCTGGTTCTGCTGTGCCGCTTACGGGATTCGGGAATGCCATTATATCGGCGGCAATTGAACACCGGACGGAAGGTTTCGTGTTAGGAGTGGGCGGCAATATGTTCAAATTGGCTGGATCCGTTATCTTATTCGGTGTATTTTCCGCTTTTATCGTAGCAATGATAAAAACAATACTCATACAATGGGGTGGTTTATAATGCTTACGGGGCATCGCACATGGGTGTTTGATCAAAAGCCTGTCATCATCTCCACCGGAACCGTTGGTGGTCCATTTGAAGCAAACGGTTTGCTTGCTGATGATTTCGATCTACTTCATTCCGATTTATGGCTAAATCAAGATTCCTATGAAAAGGCTCACAAAATCCTCATAGAAGAAGCGAGTACAAAAGCAATAGAAAAGGCGGGTCTTCAGAAGGAACAAATCCAATTTTTCCTTGGAGGCGACCTTATCAATCAAATAACCCCTACGAGTTTTGCCTGTCGAACATTGGGAACACCTTATCTCGGCTTATTTGGAGCTTGCTCAACCTCGATGGAAGGACTGGCTCTCGGAGCATACCTTGTCAATACCAAAGGGGCAGATTACTTATTGACAGGAGCATCAAGTCATAACGCCGCAGTTGAAAAGCAATTTCGCTACCCAACTGAATACGGTGGGCAAAAGCCTCCAACAGCCCAATGGACCGTTACGGGGGCAGGCGTCGCATTATTAAGCAGTGCCGGGGATGGCCCAAGAGTCACTTCAGCCACAATCGGGAGGATAGTTGACATGGGATTGACCGATCCTTTTAATATGGGAGGGGCTATGGCCCCAGCAGCTGTCGATACAATTGAGACCCATTTAAGAGAACGAAACATCGACCCCTCCTATTATGACTTAATAGTAACCGGAGATTTAGGAAAGATTGGTCATGAAGTTTCATTGGAATTATTTAAAAAACATGGGACCCCCATTAAGAAAGAGCAATATAAAGATTGCGGTTTAATGATTTACAAGGATGATCAACCGGTCCTATCTGGGGCAAGCGGACCTGGATGTTCCGCGACCGTTGTTTATGGTCATTTATTAAATCGCATGAAAAAGGGTGAAATAAAACGAATGCTCGTCGTGGCTACCGGTGCCTTGTTATCTCCCCTTTCCTTTCAACAAAATGAGACGATTCCATGCATTGCCCATGCCGTATCAATTGAATATGGCGGTGAACCACGACTATGATTTACTTTTGGGCTTTTGTCGTCGGGGGCTCTATTTGTGTAATTGGACAGATAATGTTTGATGTATTTAAACTCACGCCTGCCCATACTTTATGTACTTTCGTTGTTACGGGAGCAATTTTGGATGGTTTTGGATTATATGAACCTTTCATCGATTTTGCGGGTGCAGGAGCGACAGTGCCCATTACCAGTTTTGGAAATTCCCTTGTACACGGAGCATTAGCCGAAGCTGAAAAACATGGCTTGATCGGTGTCGTTTCTGGCATGTTTGAAGTAACCAGTGCCGGGGTATCAGCTGCCATAATTTTTGGTATGATAGGCGCCATTATTTTTAGACCTAAAGGATAAGGAGGATGCTCTATGACGATAGCTTCTGATGTAAAACAATGTGTCTCTAGCCTAAAAGGAGTTGAGGCAGGCTTATCCAGCTTAGCACTCCGGACTCAAGATGATGAATCTAAACGCACCTTGCATGAAACGATGCTGGTGGTGAATGAAATAATGAAGGATGTACAAAAACGAGTGGGTGAGTTAGAACGGGAAGAACCACAATATAAAGGGTTTTAAATACCTAGGAATTGCAGGGGGGGCCAAGTTATGCCTGAATGGTTAGAAATCGTTTTACGGTCAGTATTTTTCTTAATTGTTCTTTTTTTAATCACAAAATGGTTAGGCAAAAAACAAATATCTCAGCTTTCCTTTTTTGAATACGTCACTGGCATAACCATCGGGAATGTTGGCGCAGAGTTAGCCACAAAGGTTGAAGGTAATATTGTTCATGGTGTACTTTCCATTCTCGTTTTTGCATTTGCTCCTTTCATTGCAGGATTACTTTCCATGAAAAGCAAAATTGTTCGTGATTTAGTCGAAGGGAAAGCAACAATTTTTATTAAAGATGGAAAAGTCATGGAGGCCAATTTAAAAAAGGAAAAGTATACAACCGATGAATTATTGTGGTTACTCCGAAGTAAGGATGTCTTTGATATATCAACAGTCGAGTTTGCCTTATTAGAGGCTAACGGTGATTTTTCCGTACTGTTAAAGAAAGAAGACCAACCTCTAACAGCAAAAGATTTAAAAATGACAGTTGCTGCAGTCAAGGAGAATCAGACTGTCATTATGGATGGAGAAGTCCTTGATGAACCACTTTCCACAATTGGCCTAAACCGAAATTGGCTGAATACCGAATTGGATAAGCTAGGCGTAACCATCGAAAATGTCTTTCTTGGACAAGCAAACTCAAATGGAGAATTATTCGTGGACCTTTTTGATGATAAAATTAAAGTGCCATCTCCTCAAGAAAAACCTTTAATGCTCGCAACCTTGAAAAAATGCCAGGCAGACTTAGAATTATTTGCCCTTGGAACTGAATCAAACGAAGCTAAAGAGATGTATAACAAAAATAGCGAAAAACTGCAAAAGGCAATAAATGACGTAGCCCATATCTTAAGAAACTGATTAACGTATTGATTTCCTCACTTTCATAAGAGAAGTGATCAGCCCAATGGTGAAGATCGTCACACATGAAAAAAGGAAAATTTCTATACCTAAGGTGAAGGCGGCAGCGGAAATGATTAACGTATCTATGAGGATAATGGCCAAAGCAATGTCTATAGAGGTAGATTTGGAAATGATTTTGGCTAACATATCCGTTCCCCCGCTGCTTGTCTCATATCGAAGCATGAGACCTATCCCCATCCCTATGATGGCACCGCCAATCAAAGAACTTGTTAGTATCGACATGGAAAAGACTTTTTTCAATGGATTAAGCCAATCCATAAATAGGGATGTCAGAAGCAATCCGTGAACACTGCTATAGAAAAAAGACCTTTCATAGGACCAGGCATATAAAAATATGGGAATACTGAGGATCAACATGGATAGCCCTGTTTTAAACCCAAAAAAATAATGAAGGATGAGTGCAATCCCGATAACGCCGCCATCTATTAAATGGTGCGGAACTAAAAATCCATTGATTCCCATACCCACCAAAAAGCTACCAACAATTACAGCAAACGCTTTTTGAAAATTAATAAAATCACCTGCCTCACATTATATATATCCTTACTATATGTCCAAGTCAGAGCGTCAAGAATATCCATTCAAAAAAAAATCCCCATCCTTTCATTTCAATCGAAAAAAGGGTCCGGAGGGGTTCGGAACACATATCTTTCATCACATGATGTTCCCGAACCATCTGCCCCAAAACAACACCTTCAACTTCTCAGGGTATGGTTTCTATCTATAAATGTTATAACAAAGTGGATTGGAGCGGGTATGAGAGACTCCTGCTTAGAAAACGCGTCAGGGAGAGACCCCAGGAGGCTCCCTGATTGCCCGCGGAAAACGAGTTTCTTGAGCTGAAATCAACGTTCAAATTGTACAAGCAAAAAAAACTGTAGGGCCCGGTCATTTAGACCGGGCCCCATTCCATCACTTCAATTCTAATAACACTACATTTTCAACATGTGTCGTCATTGGGAACATATCGACAGGCTGGATATCAACTGCTTTATATCCGCCCTCTTCCAAGATATGAAGATCACGCGCCAGAGTGCCTGGGTTGCATGATACGTATACGACTTTATTTGGCTTCATCTCGATGATCGTATTCAGTAGGGACTCTTCACAGCCTTTGCGAGGAGGATCCACAACGATGACATCTGCAGTGTTGCCCTTTTGATACCATTCAGCAATAACGTTACCTGCATCGCCAACCATGAATTCTGCATTTGAGATATCATTCAATTCAGCGTTGCGGCGTGCGTCTTCTATCGCTTCTTCGACCACTTCGACACCGATTACTTTTTTCGCTTTTTTAGCTAAAAATAAAGAGATGGTTCCAATGCCGCAATAGGCATCAATCACCGTTTCTTCACCAGTCAGCCCTGCATAGTCAAGAGCTTTATCATAAAGGACTTTCGTTTGGTCCGGATTGATTTGATAGAATGATTTTGCTGATATCGCAAATTTCACATCACCGATCATATCATGGATCACTTCATCGCCCCATAGTACAGTCATTTTATCGCCTAAAATAACATTCGTTTTCTTGGAATTCACGTTTTGAACGATGGATTTCACTTGAGGAAGACGTTCAACGATTTCCTTTACGATTGTTTCGATGAAAGGAATACTTTTCGTTCTTGTAACGAGAACGATCATTAATTCACCTGTTTGCTTGCCATAACGGGCCATGATGTGCCGCAATACACCTTTATGTGCCTCTTCATTGTAAGCAGGGATACCAAGTTTACTGAAAATCTCTTTAACAACTTGAACGGCTTCATTGATCACTTCATTTTGGATAATGCTTTCTTTCGTTTCAACAATTTCATGTGTCCGCGGTTTGAAGAACCCTGCTATTAGCTTGCCATCCTTTTCACCAACAGGCACTTGCGCCTTATTACGATAATGGGTCGGGTTCTCCATCCCGATGATCGGGTGAACCTTCACATCCTCAAGTTTCCCGATGCGTGTCATCACTTCACGCACTTGCCTTTCCTTGAATTTCAACTGTCCTTCATAGCTCATATGCTGCAGCTGACAACCACCGTATTTATGGTAATCTTCAGTCGTGACCTCAACCCGGTAAGGACTGTTTTCGATAATCTCCATCAAGCGTCCGAAGCCATAACCTTTATTGGCCTTCATCACTTTAATTTTTGCTTTTTCACCTGGAAGGGCGCTCTGAACAAAGATCGGGTAGCCATCGACTTTAGCGACGCCAGCTCCTTCATGTGTTAAATCTTCAAATAAAACCTCTATAATATCATTTTTAGCAACCGGTGCTGTTTTTTTCATATCATCTTCTCTTTTCTTTTTTATGCTAGCCTGTATTTTACCACAATTGAGGCCTTGCCACAAAACCACTCACCAATTCGCCCTGGTTTTCATAAAAATATAGTGGAAGGAATTACGGATTTTTCATAGTTCCATGAATAAAAGTTCATTAAAAAATGAAAAATAAGGAAAAACAGATGAGGTGAGGAAATGGGATTATTTAACTCTATATCAGCCTGGAATGCTACAAGGCTAGAAAAACACCGAGCAAGTATGGAGGAAAAAGGCCTCTGTCCGGATTGTTACGGACGTGGATACAGCTCCTTCGTACCTACGGAATATCATTTTTCCGATATACACGACTGTCCCGGCTGTAATGGCACCGGAGTTTACTCTGATTGGGCAGCCATGAACGGGCAGCAAATGTAATCGCATTCAGTGCCAAATTCCAAATGACTAAAAAGGACCCCCTGTTAAACAGGGGGTTCTTCTATTTTCTTCACCATATAGCGAAATTCATGGCCGCTAATCGAAATGGTCTTCATTTCCCTATATCCTAATCTGCTATAGAGACGATTCGCCGCTTCATTTTCATTTTCAACGACTAAAGAAATTCTTGGATATCCCTTCTGTTTAGCGTATCCCTCTACATATTGAATCAGCGCACTACCAATTCCTTTTCCTTGAAAATTCGGGTCAACGGACACAGTATCCAAATAAAAGTCCCTCATTTCCGCTTCCTTATCGAGCGTAACGCTAGGGTCTTTCATTTTCATCCTTAATTGTTTCACTATCGGTTCATCCAAGCTTTCGGCATCCTTGCCATGGTAAGCAATGATCAATCCTGATACTTGTCCATCATGTTCACTGACAAGCGTATTTTCATAACTGATCCGATTCCCACTTTTCCTGAACAAATCGGCAAGAACGGAAAGTATTCTTTCTTCTTCCTTTTCGCCTGTCAAAACCTCTGCAATTTCCTTAATCGCTAACCGGGTCAATACGGCTGCCTTGTCCGCATCTTCCGGTGTCGCTTTCCTGATATACATGTTTGCAATTCTCCTTGCTTTATTAAACTGAAAAGGCCACCAGATTCAGTGGCCCTTTCACCCTATTTATTAGCCGGATCGTCCGGCAATATTCCTTGCGGGATGAATACATCAAAATGGCGGTACTGATTTACGAATTCAGCTGGGGCCATCCCGCCAAATTCCCCATCCAAATTAAGCATCATGTCCTTTTTGGCATGTACTTTAATTCGGTTGGCTTTTTCATAAATGACATTCTTATCATGGATATGCTCACCGCGCATTGCCAATGTCGCGACACGGACAATATCAGCGAGGTTTGCCTTTTTCAAAATAAGCAACGTGAACATCCCATCATTCAAAGAGGCATCAGGAGCCAGTTTCTCGAAGCCGCCGACCGAATTTGTGTTAGCCACCAAGAAAAGCATGATCTCTCCTTCAAAAATCTTTCCATCATATTCAATAGAAACTTCCGTCGGCTTAATTGAAGGAAGCATTTCAATTCCTTTAATATAGTACGCTAGCTGACCAAGCATGGTTTTCAGCTTGATCGGCACGTCGTAGGTCAATTCGGTCAATCTGCCTCCGCCAGCAATATTGATGAAATACCTATCATTCATTTTTCCAATATCGACTGGCATCGTATGCCCACTGGCAATAATTTCCGCCGCCCCTTCGATCGTCTTCGGTAAATGCAGCGCCCGCGCGAAATCATTAGTCGTTCCCGTCGGAATGATTCCTAGTTTTGGACGTTTCTCTGCAGTGGCCAGTCCATTAACAACCTCATAAATCGTACCGTCGCCCCCTGCTGCAATAACTATATCATAGCCGCGTTCAATCGCTATCTTAGCCGCTTTCGTCGCATCCCCAGCGCCGGTCGTCGCATGTGCAGAAGCTTCATAACCAGCTTCTTCAAGTTTTGCTAGCACACCTGGCAGGCTCCTCTTAATGGCTTCCCGGCCCGAAGTCGGGTTGTAAATCAACCTTGCTCTTTTCATTTCCCATCATCCTTATATATATTGATTCCATAATTTACATCTTAATCCTTCGTTACATGAAAAGCAATATTCGAAAAAAAGAGGACCGTATTTCGGTCCATATCTTTTGCATTTTACTAGAAATCGTATCAGGGAAATTATAATGCTTTTTACAATTTTATTCTAGTAAATGATTTCATGGATATTGAACATTCACGTTAAATGTATCGGTAACCGTTAAAGTATGTTTCCCTTTACCCATATTGAGTATCCCATTCTTTTTTACAATGCCTTCTTCACTTGTTTCTTTCACTTCAGTCATCTTCCAGCCATTCTTTGGACCTTCAAGTTCCTCGACCCCTCTAGCATCTATCTTGATATCACTATTATCCTGAAGGAATACACTTAGATTTCCGCTATCCTTCACACTCCAGTCATTCAAGAGTTTTCTAGGCTTCAAGACAAGATCGGTACTTTGTCCGTCTATCTCCACTGCCAACTCAGCAGGGATTATAAGAGTTGCTTTAAGATTCTTTGCACCACTGTCCAAAAGTCCATTTTGAATCGGCAAATCCTTGAAGCTAATATAAAGCGTATCACCACTTCTCTCAACGAGTAAATAATCTTCCGACTTCTTCAACAACGTATCAGCATCTTTCATTACCCGCTCACCATATGTTCCAAAAACGGAAACTTTCCCGTCATTACCACTTTCAATAGTCAATGGGTATGTACCAGAGTCCAGGACAACTCTCTGTATGCCTTTCCCTGCGTTTTGATTGAAACCAGGCAAATTGACCGTTTTCTCTTCACTATTCACGGCAGCCCTGACTTGATCCATCAATCCGCTTGATGTTAGCAGAATTAAAACTATTCCCGTCGTTCCAAGCAATCCCACGAAAAGAATGCTAAGAATATCATACTTTACAAAAGAACTTTCTTTTCTCGAAAAATAAATATAAAGTAGAATCTCTCCACCCAAGATAATGAACAGCAACGGCCACCATGATAGCAGAATCGTCGTCAAATTCATATCCGCAATTTGAGAAACCAGTAAAACCAAACCCAAACCAAGCAGGGAGATCCCCATTGAAATCGTTCCGACTCTCCATGTTCTCATTTTGTCTCCTCCTTGGCTCTCCCTTTTTTACTTCCCGACAGCAATTTGATTCCCCCGCCTATAAGAAGGATACATACAAGACCTTTTTGAAAATAATCTCTAAACCAGTATTCCAAGTTGCTTCCAATCCATTCATCTAAATGAGGAGCAATGGCCGGGACAATAATATTACTGGCCAAGAAGTAAATTCCAAGTCCCACCAACCCAAATCCTACCCATTTTTGATGATTGACCATTCCAGAAATGATGGGCGTATCTTCTACTGGACCCTCTTCCATTTTTGAGGCTTTTTGCAATCCATCAAAAAAACTATAAAACCAGATAATCGGAATAAGGAAAAAGAAGAAGCCTAACCTGAGTAAATCCAGTATATAAATGGCGAATAAAAAGCCGGCCATCAATTGTATCCCACGTTTTTGCAGCCCCAAATATAAGTGACCTGCACCAGGGAAAATAGCGAATAAAGTCGCGACCGATTTACTCTTCTTCCCGGATTCCCGCCTCTCCTCGAAATCTTCCAAAACGGTCCGATCGATAAGCTCCTCGCCCCTTTGCTTTTTATTCAGCTGTTGAACAGAATCAAAAAAGCTGTAAATCCAGATAACAGGCAATAGTGCCATGAAAATTAACAGACCTTCCATTTGTGTCATCACACTGATGAATATCACCATGATGCCAAGGCCTAAAAAGCCTATGAGAAAAATAAGCCCACGATTCATGAGGCCCAGCTGAAAATGCCCTAATCCAGGAACGAATGATAGGATGATTACATAAAATCTTTCCGTTTCCGGCTGATCTGCCATTCCCCCTACATCCTCTTCACTTTTAGGGTTCCTCAGTGAGGTGACCACCAGATCAAATATACTGATGAAATAAAACACCATTCCAATAATGGAAAAAGCCAGAAACGCATCCGAATGACTGATTAACGAAAGAAGAAGACCACCAAGCCCCAATCCAGCCGTGGCAAGAAAATAAAATAACCCTTTATATTTCTTTCCTAGGTAAAAATGTCCGAAACCTGGCAGAAAAGATAATAAAAAAGCTAAAACCGGACTTTTATTCATTACTAAACCCCTCCTTATTTTTCTTTTCGATAGTTTCCATCCAATTAAATGTTTTATCAATAAGTCCATCGGTTAAGGACTGTGTTTCCTTTTCACTGCTTGATTCCACAGAATCCATGTATTCTGTCAATGATTGAAATACTCCGCCTGCCATCAATAAGATCGTAAACCCGGCAGCAATCAGGTAATGTCTTGTTATCGTCCGAAGTGATTTCTCTTTTCGGTGTTGCTTTTCCCCTTCAACAGTACCAACTTTTAATCGGCTAATCGAGTCCATGACAGGACCTGCAATATCAATATCAAATCCTTCAATGCCCTGACTGATTTCTTCTATTTCCATCGCTTCCATATAGGCGGACAAACACTTGTCACAGGAGTATAGATGATTTTCATATTCAATTTTTAGAGCCTCTGGTATTTTATCTGCCAAATATGCAACCCATTCTGCTTCAGGAACATGATTCATGAAAAATCCTCCTCTTTCCAATGTTTTCTCATCCAATTTCTTGCCCGATATAGCTTTACCTCCACAGATTTCACTTGAATCTGCTGTTCTTCTGCAATTTGCTTGAATGTCTTTTCCTTTATGTAATAGCCATATACAACATCCCGATATCCCTCTGGAAGGTCATTCAGCTTCCGTAATACTTGCTTTCGCCTTTCATTCCGAAAAAATACTGCCTCGACATCATCAGTTAAGCCCATATTTGCTTCCGATGAATGTTCGTCCTGCAATTCTTCCTTTTGGCGTTCCCTCTTTCTTTTTAGATCGATTGCATGATTGACCGCAATTCGGGTAATCCAAGTTTTGAAACCTTGGTTCTTATATTGAGAAAGAGAAGTGTAGATTTTGATAAAGACTTCCTGAGTAACATCTTCTGCATCCTTTTGATTCCGCAAGACAGAATAAACGGTTCTATAAACCGTCTGTTTATAAGTTTCGATCAATATTCGGAATGCATGCTCATTCCCAGCCCTAACCTTCTCAACTAACTCATCCGTCACTTCTCTTCCTCCTTTCCTGTTAAACATTCATGTAATAGACGACACAAAAGGGAGTCACCCTACAGATAACTCAAAAAAAATTAAAATTTTTTTTATGCCTTTCACAGTGAACCCTTTTCTTAACCAAGAGAAAACCGTACCACTTTAAAAGTGATACGGTCATAATTAACGTTTATTGATTTCTTCCACCAAAATTTTATTAACAAGCTGTGGATTGGCTTGTCCTTTTGTCGCTTTCATGATTTGCCCGACTAGGAAGCCGATTGCTTTTTGTTTACCGGCCTTAAAGTCTTCAATCGATTGCGGGTTATTATTCAATGCTTCTTCAACGGCTGTACGCAATGCGCCTTCATCGGAAATTTGGACTAGTCCCTTCTCCTTGACGATCGTTTCAGCATCTCCGCCGTTTTCAATCAATTCTTTGAAAACTTTTTTAGCGATTTTAGAAGAAATCGTGCCATCTTCAATCAGCTTGATCATTCCAGCCAACGATTCAGCAGTCAATTTGACATCATGCAGCTCTTTACCTTCTGCATTCAAGAAAGCGGAAACCTCACCCATGATCCAGTTGGATGCTAGTTTCGCATCCGCGCCTGAAGCGACTGTCGCTTCAAAGAAATCGGCACTTTCTTTCGTTACCGTTAAAACGGCTGCATCATATTCAGGTAAGCCGAACTCTTCGACATAACGTTTTTTCCGGGCATCCGGAAGTTCCGGGATCTCGGCAGCGATACGTGCTTTCCATTCTTCATCGATATGGATTGTCAATAAGTCCGGTTCCGGGAAGTAACGGTAATCATCGGAGCCTTCCTTAATTCGCATTAATACCGTTCTGCCTGTAGCTTCGTCGAACCGGCGAGTTTCCTGTTCGATTATGCCGCCTTCATTCAAGATTTCCGCTTGTCGGATTTCCTCATGCTCCAATCCTTTTCGAACGAAGTTGAATGAGTTCAAGTTTTTCAATTCGGTTTTCGTACCGAATTCCTTTTGCCCGACAGGTTTCAAGGAAATGTTTGCATCACAGCGAAGTGAGCCTTCTTCCATTTTACAATCGGAAACGCCGGTGTATTGAATGATCGATTTCAACTTTTCCAGATAAGCATAAGCCTCTTCCGGGGAAGTGATATCCGGTTCAGATACGATTTCAACAAGTGGCGTACCTTGGCGGTTATAATCACAAAGTGAATAATTCCCTTTATGTGTCAGCTTTCCAGCATCCTCTTCCATATGAATGCGGGTAATGCCAATTTTCTTTTTCTTGCCGCCCACTTCGATTTCAATCCAACCATGCTCACCGATCGGCTGATCGAACTGTGAAATTTGGTATGCTTTAGGATTGTCCGGGTAAAAATAGTTTTTCCGGTCGAATTTCGTAATTTCCGCCACTTCGCAATTCAGGGCAATTGCAGCCTTCATTGCAAAATCAACAGCCTTTTTATTGACGACAGGCAATACACCTGGGTAACCTAGGTCGATTACAGTCGTGTTACTATTTGGAGCGGCACCAAAATGGTTTGGGCTCGCCGAGAAAATTTTAGAATCCGTTTTTAATTCTACGTGTACTTCTAGACCAATCACCGTTTCAAAGTCCATTTTTTTCACCCCTTACAGCTTAGGAAATTGTTTATGAAAATCTGTTGCTTGCTCAAATGCGTGAGCCGCGCGGTAAATCGTACTTTCATCAAAATGCTTTCCAATCATTTGCAGTCCAAGCGGAAGCCCATTCGCTGCGAATCCACATGGCACGGATATACCCGGTACACCAGCAAGGTTGACTGGAATCGTCAAGATATCATTGGCATACATCGTTAGTGGATCGTCGACTTTCTCACCAATTTTAAATGCAGGCGTAGGTGTAGTCGGCCCAACGATGACATCGTATTTTTCAAAAACATCTTCAAAGTCTTTTTTGATTAACGTACGCACTTTTTGAGCCTTTTTATAATAAGCATCATAATAACCGGAACTTAAGGAGAATGTTCCAAGCATGATACGGCGTTTCACTTCGTCACCGAATCCTTCTGCACGGGTTTGCTTATACATTTCTATAAGAGTTTCTGCATTATCTGTACGATGCCCGTAACGCACTCCGTCAAAACGTGAAAGGTTAGCCGAAGCTTCAGATGAAGAAAGTAGATAATAGGCAGCTAAG
Source organism: Peribacillus sp. NPDC058002 (assembly GCF_042886655.1). Classification (NCBI taxonomy): domain Bacteria; kingdom Bacillati; phylum Bacillota; class Bacilli; order Caryophanales; family Bacillaceae; genus Peribacillus; species Peribacillus sp. NPDC058002. The sequence goes on from NZ_JBHVQU010000008.1 coordinate 36,469, forward strand.
GCATATTTGGAATGCGGCAAGGATACCTCTTCCCACTCAGCTCCAAGCCCCTCTAATACTTTTAACGCTTCAAGTACGGAATTACGTGCCTCTTCGCCAACGCCTTCACCAAGATATTCTTTAGGCACGGCTATTTTCAATCCTCTAACATCGCCTGTTAATGAATTCACAAAACTCGGCACGTCAACATTAGCAGAGGTCGAATCCATTGGATCTACACCTGAAATCGCTTCAAGCAAATAAGCGTTATCTTCAACCGTTCTTGTGACCGGCCCAATTTGGTCCAATGAGGACGCAAAAGCTACAAGTCCGAAGCGGGAAACCCGTCCATATGTAGGTTTTAAGCCGACAACTCCACAATATGCAGCTGGTTGGCGGATTGAACCACCCGTATCGGAACCTAAAGAGAATAGGACTTCACCGGAAGCGACAGATGCAGCTGAACCACCCGAAGAACCTCCTGGCACATATTCCGTGTTCCATGGGTTGCGTGTTGCTTGAAATGCGGAGTTCTCATTAGAGGAACCCATCGCAAACTCATCCATATTCAATTTTCCAATCGTAACCGTTTCTGCTTTTTGCAGTTTTTGAACAACGGTTGCATCATAGATTGGATCAAAGTTCTCCAAAATTTTGCTCGCACAAGTCGTACGCAAATTTTTAGTGACAATATTATCCTTCACTCCGATTGGCATTCCAAATAAAGCGCCTTCGTTCTCGCCTTTTACCAATTGATCATCCAATCGTTTTGCTTGACTGCGGGCATTTTCTTCATCAAGTGTCAAAAATGCCTTCACCTTGTCCTCTACCTGTCCGATCCGCTTATACGATTCGTTAACAAGATCAGTGACACTTATCTCTTTCTTATGTAAGCGTTCATGAAGCTCAGAAACCTTTTGTTCGAACAACGACATCATTGTCCCTCCTTATTCAATTATAGATGGTACACGGATATACCCTTCTTTGCTATCCGGTGCATTTTTAACTACTTCTTCTACTGGCAATCCTGGTTTTGCGACATCTTCGCGCATAACATTCTTCATATCCAAAACGTGAGAAGTCGGGTTTACTTGATCCGTATCAAGCTCATTCAACTGCTCCGCGAATGAAATCATTTGGTCAAGCTGATGCTGAAACTGTTGTGCTTCTTCTTCCGTAATGGCCAAACGAGCCAAATGGGCAACGTGTTTAACTTGTTCCATAGAAATACGTGACATTCTCTTCACCTCCGAAAAAATATCCAAATCGACTGAATTTCGTCGCTTTTCTCCATATAATCATCGTTTAAATCATATCAAACTATTGCACAGTAAAGCAACAAGAGATACAATGTCGAAAATCAATTATTTCATAAGGAAAAAGAGATATTTTCCGGGAAATATGGGGAAGTTGCCGGAATTTCCGGGGAAATGACAATAAGGCCTGTGAAATTCGACAAATGTTCCCTTTATCATGCATTTGCTTCCTAAGATGGAAGGGTTTACTTCCTAATATATATTTTTGTTCTAAGTTAAAGGATATTTTCAAATTCGCAAAAAATAGCTCCAAATTTTATTCACAAAAAAGATGAAGCCGTTAAGCTTCATCTTTTTTCATTCGTATATATGCACGGTTGGTTCGTCTTGATTTGCTTCACGGACTATGAGCGCTTCAGGTCCATTTACAGAGGTAATGGATACCTGTACGGCAATGTAGTTCGGGAAACGTTCCATTACAAGCCCCGCAACATATTGGGTAAAGCCAATCGCTTCCGAGTTCCCATAAAATTGAATCGGGATATCGATGTTCAGACTTTGCAATTGATCATCCATATAGAACGCCCTGCCGATGACTCCATTAAAGTTAGGGAAGTATTCTTCGACATCTTCTTTAAAGTTCGTGAAAGTATTGACGTCATCGCGGTATTTTTTTTCAGCACTAGCAGAAGGAAATAGGAAATACTCTTCATTCAAGTTCGTCCATTTTCCAATATTGTCAGAGTTTTTATCGATATTTGTATAGGAAATGAAATTCCCAGGGACTACTGAGGATTTTTCATTTTGCTCGAATAGGGCAATCGTAATCGGAACATTTTTCAGCTTGTCCATTTTACGCAGCCTTTTTAATACTTCTGCAGCAATTTTCTCCCCTTCTTGCTTTAGCTCTTTACTATCGATTTTATTTTCATAGGTGGCACCGAATGCCTCTTTTTGATAGTAATGCACTGAATTCAACGCAAGACCTATTACAACCCCGCCTAGGCTCACTGAATTATCCTTTGTTTTGACCAAGTAATTATGTTCTAAAATATGAGCAAGATAAATTGGATTATCTTCATTCCGCTTATCAATGTCTCCTTTACCTGGATCAACCGGATTCAAGCCAAGGTTCTCTGAGGCCTTCATCTTCTTTTCTTTCAACTGACTATCGGTATATTTTCTGTTCAACCAAGAAGATATCGTGGAACTATCCAGCATTTGCCCCTCTTGAAACAGGTAATCTTCCGGGTCGAATTGGGTTTGGGCCAACCGCATCAATCCATTTTCGAATTCTTCAATGTCATATCGGGTATTTAGATTGGATACGACCAAACCGCGTGCTTTTGATGGTTCAAACGGTAGGATTGTTTGATAGTATTCATCCGAAATTTTATACTTCGGAATAATTGCCGTTTCTTTTTTGTCTTTGGAGTCTTGAACTACCTCTTGCTTATCCTCAAAACTAGGCGCACATCCAGCAAGAAGCAGTATAAGAATCATCCCCAAAATAGAGTGTTTCCTCATAGCTACACCTCTTATTTATTTAGTTCCTCAATCAGTCTCTCTTCATCCCATACCATGACGCCTAGGCTTTCCGCTTTTTCCAGTTTGGAACCGGCATCTTCGCCAGCTATTACCAAATCGGTTTTCTTGCTGACACTTCCAGCAACGTTAGCTCCTAGCGCCTCTAATTTCTCTTTTGCTTCGTTACGTGTTAACTGATGCAATTTACCCGTTAAAACGACTGTTTTACCGGCAAAAATGGAATCGATTTCTTCAATGACAACAGCTCTTGGCCCCTTATACGTAAGGTTCACACCGGCTGCTTCCAATTCATTGAGTAACGCATGGACTTCTTCCAATTCAAAATAGGCTACGATGGAATCGGCCATCTTATCACCAATTTCATTAATGGACGTTAGGTCTTCACGGCTCGCCTTGCTTAAGGCTTCCATCGTCCCGAACTCCCGTGCCAGTGTCTTGGCCGCTTTTGAACCAACATGGCGAATGCCCAGCCCGAATAGTAATTTTTCCAACGAATTGGTTTTCGAAGCTTCGATTGCTTGAAGAAGTTTATTGACGGATTTATCCCCCATCCTTTCCAAAGCAATCAGTTGATCGTATGTAAGCTTATAAATATCAGCCACATCTTGTATGAGTTGTTCTTTAAACAACAAGCTAATCACTTTTTCACCAAGACTGTCTATATTCATTGCTGTACGGGAAACAAAGTGAATCAAGCCTTCCCTTATTTGTGCAGGACACTTCGGGTTGATGCAGCGTAAAGCAACCTCTCCCTCCAGCCGGACAAGTTCACTGCTGCATTCCGGGCACTCAGCCGGCATCTTAAACTCGACTTCTTCCCCTGTACGGCGCTCTACCAGTACATTGACCACCTCTGGAATGATATCGCCCGCTTTTTTCACGACCACTTGATCTCCGATTCTGATGTCCTTTTCACGGATTAAGTCTTCGTTATGAAGTGAAGCTCGCTGCACAGTCGTACCTGCTACCCGAACGGGATCCAAAACTGCGGTCGGAGTCAATACACCCGTACGGCCCACATTCAGCTCGATATCCCTTAGGGTTGTAATGACTTCTTCAGCTGGGAATTTATAAGCAATGGCCCATCGCGGACTTTTTGCAGTAAAACCTAATTCATCCTGCTGTTCAAGGGAATTCACCTTAACGACAATTCCATCAATATCATAGGCTAAGTTTGGACGTTGCTCCGTCCATTCTACTATATAAGCTATTACTTCCTCTATATTGGAGCATGTTTTTCTTTCCCGATTCGTCTTAAACCCGAGGCGATCCAATAAATCCAGACCCTCACTGTGGGAACGGACCCCTGTTTCCCCAAAATTGGCAATCGCATAAAGGAAAATATCCAAGTTCCGTTTTGCAGCGAGTTTTGGGTCAAGCTGCCTTAACGAACCGGCAGCCGCATTTCGTGGGTTTGCAAATGGTTCCTCACCGCGTTCTTCTTTGGCCTTGTTCAATGATTCGAATGATTTTTTTGGCATGAAGGCCTCACCGCGCACTTCTATGGCAACCGGCTCCCGCAACTTCAATGGAATCGACTTGATCGTTTTCAAATTAGCGGTAATATCTTCACCGATCGTTCCATCTCCACGAGTTGCCCCTCTTACGAAAAATCCATTCTCATATTGAAGAGTGACGGCAAGTCCATCAATTTTCAATTCACATACATAGGAAAAATCGTCACCTACGGATTGTCTGACCTTTCTGTCAAAATCTCGTAAGTCACTTTCATTGAAGGCATTGCCTAAACTAAGCATCGGTGTGGTATGCTCTACTTTTTCAAACATATCCAAAATGGCGCCACCGACCCGTTGTGTCGGTGAGTCCGCCGTTTGCAGTTCCGGAAATTTCTCCTCATACTCAATAAGTTCACGGAGTAGCCGATCATATTCAGCATCAGGTACTGATGGCTGGTCCATTACATAATATTCATAGCTGTATTGGTTCAATAACGTTTGCAGTTCTAGAACTTTCTTCTCTGCAGCTTGTAAGTCCATACGTTCAATCCTTTCTAAAGAAGACTCCACCGCACTTCTTTTAGAAGAGCGGTGTCTAAAGTCAGATATCCCTATTCTTTACCAGTATAAGCATATTAATAGCTTATGCTTTTTCAACTGGTGCAAATTTCGCCAATAGGCGTTTGATGCCAATTGGACTTGGGAAGGCTATATCCAGTTCCTTGCCTTCGCCTTCCCCTTTTACGCTCACCACGGTTCCTATACCCCATTTTTTATGGGATGCACGGTCGCCGACAGCCCAGCCGATTTCTTCACCGCCCGTTGCGGATGGTGCAGAAACAGCTCTTCCAAAGGCAGGCACTTTTCTTGTTGAAGCTGTTGAAGGAGATCCGGTTCTTGAAGAACTGAAAGGTGTTTGCCTTGCTCTAGGAGCCGGTTTCGGTTTTAAATCTTCAAGTAGTTCCTCTGGTATTTCATTAATGAAACGTGAAACAGGATTCATGCTCGTCCGTCCATACAATGTCCGCATTTGGGCATTGCTTATGAATAGCTCATTTTCAGCCCTTGTAATTCCCACATAAGCCAGACGGCGTTCTTCTTCCATCTCCTCTTCATCCATAAGCGAGCGGCTGTGAGGGAAAACCCCTTCTTCAAGGCCCAATAGGAAGACCACCGGATATTCAAGTCCCTTCGCTGAATGCAGTGTCATCAACGTTACCGTATTTGTAGCTTCTTCGGAATTCTCATCAAGTTGGTCTATGTCGGCAACCAACGCCAGGTCAGTCAAAAAGCCCACCAATGATTTGTCCTCGCTGTTATCTTCGAATGCTTTCGTAACAGATAAAAACTCATCTATATTTTCAAGCCGGCTTTGTGATTCAATCGTTTTTTCTGCCTGCAGCATCTCACGGTAACCGGTTTTCTTAATGACTTCCTCCACAAGTTCCGTTACGGATAAATATTCCTGCTGATTTGTATAGTTAGTGATCAGCGTATGGAATTCCCTTGCCGCTTTGGTAGCCTTCCCGCTTATCCCTGCCATTTCAACGGATTCGAGTGCTTTATAGATGGAAACATCATATTGATCTGCATAATCTGCCACTTTGTCCATTGAAGTTGCACCAATTCCGCGTTTTGGTACATTGATTACACGGCGGAGACTGATGTCATCATCGGGATTCGCAATAAGGCGAAGATAGGCAAGTAAATCCTTAATCTCTTTACGGTCATAGAACTTGGTGCCCCCGACTATTGCATAATTTATATTGGATTTAAGCAGAACTTCCTCCATGACACGTGATTGTGCATTTGTCCTGTAAAGTATTGCTATATCTGAATATTTCCTGCTGCCGGCCTGCACTAACTCATTTATCTTACCGGCTACAAATTGCGCTTCCCCTTGTTCATTGTCCGCACGGTAATAGAATATCTTATTGCCATCAGCATTCTCGGTCCAAAGATTTTTCGGCTTCCGGTTTTGATTGTTATCGATGACCTTATTCGCCGCTTCAAGAATCTTTTTCGTCGAGCGGTAATTCTGTTCAAGGAAAATCATGTTGGCATTCGGGTAATCTTTTTCAAATGAAAGGATATTCGCAATATCCGCACCGCGCCAACGATAGATCGATTGATCGGAATCCCCGACAACACAGAGATTACGGAAGCGTGAAGCCAATAGTTTAACAAGCATGTATTGAGCCCTATTCGTATCTTGGTACTCATCAACATGAATGTATTGAAATTTACGCTGATAATATTCAAGCACCTCAGGTACGAGCTGGAACAATTGAATCGTCATCATGATCAAATCATCGAAATCGAGCGCTGAATTTTTACGCAGCCGTTTTTGATATTCCGTATATACATCGGCAGTTACTTTAGTGAAGTAATCAGACGCCGTCTTCAGGTACTCTTCCGGCCCGACCAATTCATTTTTCGCTGAACTGATGCTGCCCAAAATGGCACGGTAATCATATTTCTTTGTATCCATATTACGATCTTTCATGATTTGTTTTATGACCGATTGCTGATCCGTCGTATCCAATATCGAGAAGTTCCTATTAAATCCGATACGGTCAATATCTCTTCGTAAAATTCGGACACACATCGAGTGGAAAGTCGAAATCCAGATATCTTCGGATGCACCGCCTAGTATGGCACGGATCCTCTCCTTCATCTCACGTGCCGCCTTGTTGGTGAACGTGATTGCAAGGATGTTCCAAGGCGCTATTTCCTTCTCGACCATCAAGTAAGCTATTCGGTGAGTCAGCACACGCGTCTTTCCACTTCCTGCCCCAGCCATGATTAAAAGTGGGCCATCAGTTGATTTCACTGCTTTTTGTTGCTGTTCATTCAAACCTATTAGTAATTTTTCCGCTAAATATTGCATTATCACACCACCTATACGAACATTCGTTTCTGTTTTAGTATACTATATTTATTACATGTTTTCATTTAACTGCCGAAACTGTTGCAAGTGCCACTTTCAAATCTTCATAAATCACATTGCCGACAACGATGACATCCGCAATCTTAGACATCTCTTTGGCTTGTTCAACCGATTTTATACCGCCGCCATAGAATAGTACGGTATCCTCCAAACTCTCTTTGGCCGCTTCCACCATCTGGACATCGCCGTAATCACCGCTGTATTCCAAATAAAAAATCGGCAGGTTAAACATTTTTTCCGCCATCATCGCGTATGCACCCACATCATCCATATCCAAATCGGTATTGGCTTTCGTCAATTGGGCCGCCTTGCACTCAGGATTTAGGATACAGTACCCTTCAACGAAAATTTCATCCCAATTCAAAAGGTATCCGTATTCCTTGACTGCTTGCTGATGCAGTTTCATCATCCAATCCGGGTTGGTACTATTCAGTACACTCGGAATGAAATATAAATCAAAACCTGGCGTCACCGTTTCAACAGAAGAAATTTCCATCACACATGGGACGGTATATCGTCTCACACGTGCCATTAAATGAAGCACATTCTCAAGCGTGATTCCATCCGTTCCCCCGACCATTATTGCATCGGTACCGGATTCACAAACTTTTTCAAGGGCTTCATCACTTATTTCTTTATTTGGATCGAGTTTGAAAACATGTTTCCACTCGCGAAAATCGTACATTATAATCCTCCATTCACACTTCCCATTACACCATTATAGCATTAAGATTTTTCATTAAAAAAGAGAAGTATCGATAAAATGTTATTACCAAATGGAACCTCTGAATCTAAAATCCAATATAACATGGATACGGCTGAAAGACAGCCGGCAAAGAAAGTGCTGGACTCAAAGTAAAAAGCCGGGAAATGAATTCCCGGCTTTTTATTATAATCGAAAGAATTAAGATTCAGTTGTTTCCTCGACGTTATCCTTAATACGGTTAAGAGCCATGGAATAAGCGTCATTTCCGTAATTCAAGCAGCGTTTGACCCTGGAAATCGTAGCCGTGCTTGCACCCGTTTCCGTTTCGATTTTATGATAGGTTTTCCCTTCTTCAAGCATGCGGGCTACTTCAAGACGCTGTGCCAGTGATGAAATTTCATTAACCGTGCATAAATCATCAAAAAATCGATAGCATTCGTCCAAATCACGCAAGGAAAGGATCGACTTAAACAGCTGATCCGTTTCTTTTCCTCTCAACTTATCAATTTGCATGTTACTCCCCCTCAATTTCATGGGTATCAAAATGAGACGTCTCCTACTAAACCAGGTTCATCCGGAATAATATTGACCCATGTTTTCCCTGGAATCAACCCTACCTCTTTATCGTTTTTCACTGGTATAATCCGACCATCCTTATTAACCCATTCTACTTCATTCGCTTTTCCTTTTTGAAGTAAATAACCTTTTCCGCCACTTTTCAAGTCGATTTTACGACGCCCTTTATCGTCGATCACTTGATGAGCAGCCTCAATGATCAATATATTATCCAGTAAAATAGGTTCACTCGATTTATGTTCGACTGTTTGCTCTCCATTCGAATAACGTTTATATTTCTCTTCCGTGGCTTCGTATTCATACTGAACATCATACTCGTCTGATCCGTAGGAAACCTCGGTTTTCAATGCCGGTTCCCCTTGAAGGCCAGCCGCCTCTTCCTTTGTAAGGAAGGCATAAGGCTCCGGTGCACCATTCAACTCATACCCCTTTTCCTTCGCACCTTTTTGGATATCTTCAAAGGTGGTGTAGGAATTATGCGGTGCTTTTCTATCTGCCGAACGTTGAAACAAAGTACCATCATAATATAATCCGTTCAAGTTATCAATATACCCTTTGTCCAGCATGGTTTTTGCCTCGGGGCTATTCCCATGACAGACATAGATGCAATCAAGGCCTTTAGCCAATTCGATATAATAGTCCCTTGCACTCCGAATCGGACCGATTTGGCTTGGCATTTCACTTTGGAAGATAGCTAAAAATCTGGTTATGTCACCTTCTGCAAGCATTTCGTAGACCATATCGGCTTCTGAGAGGCCCGATTGTGGGCGTGCTTCCGGATGATTATTAATCATCACTGCTGCAGCCCTTCGATCACTGCCTGTATCAGTGGCTATACCTGTAAGTGGAAACTCATTGGAAGGTTCATTTTTCACATCTGTATTTTTGATGACAGCTTGGTCTTTCGGCTTACTGTCATCCGATGCAGGATCTTCTTTCGTAGAACAGCCTGCCAGCAGTAAAATAGCAATAACCATGAAAAGAACTCTCTTAAAATTCATCTTTCCACTCCTCTGATTTATTAGCCATTTCTTCTCTTATATTTTAACGCATTATAGTGGGAAAGAGTATAGTTTTATTCATTACATCATATACTCCTCGCTGGGTTAGCCTTATATATGGCAGATGGGTTGTCGAAAAGAATGAAAGGGTGTACACAGGATCGGCGAAGCGATAACCTCTCTCTCGCAGCAAATGCTTCAATTCATTTTCTTCATCTATCAGTTCAGGAACCTCCTTGGTGGACATGACTCCCTTTAATTTCAGAGGAAGTTCATGAATCACCTTGCCTTGTTCGGTTAAAATGATTCCACCGCCGATTTCCTTCAGCCGGTTAAATGCCAAATGCATATCCTTTTTCCTTTTACCGATTAGTATGATATCACCTGTATTTGTATAAGAGCCAGCAAAGCCACACAATTTGTCTGCAAACCCTTTTAATATCGTATTGATGCGCCATTTCCCTTCCCGATCGATAAGCATGAAAAAGCATTCATCATCCTCAAAGTTCAGTTCTTCATACCCAACATCATTTGCAAGGGAGTACGGTTTCGTAATTACATTATTGACCAATTCAATCCCAAATGGCATGGAAAATTCAAAATCTTCCTTTAAACTAAGATCCCAATCAAGATCAAGTGGTTTAAAATCGAAATCACTCCATTGGATTTCCTGTTCATCCGGAATGATCTCACCATCCCTTTTAACCCATTTCCCTTTTGCCATTACCGAAACCGGTGCAGGTTCCTTTACATCGGTCAGGAAGTTGATATTCGCTACCCTTCCTGTGGCAATATTGCCATGAAGGTATTCAATATTATAATATCGTGCGATGTTGATTGTTGCCATATTGTATGCATCGATGACCGGAACGCCATTTTCTATTGCTATTTTGATCAAGCAGTCTATGAAACCACCTTCATAAAAGGATGGCGGCGATCCATCTGTCGTATAAAAGAATTTGTCATATTGATCGATGCCCAGCTCATGGATTTCCTGTATCATCTTCGGTAAATCCGGCCGGATCGAAGAATGTCTTAACGATACATAATAGCCCTGCAGCAAGCGCGACATGACTTCATCACCTGTCATTGCCTCATGATCACAATCGGCGCCGAACAAGGTCATTTTTGCTAAAGTCTTCTCTGAAGCACCTGGAAAGTGTCCTTCTATTTTCTTCCTCATTCGCTTTGCTTCCTGAATCCAGTGCAACATCATGTCATCCCCATCGAGAAGCTTCGGCCATCCAGTCAGTTCCCCGCCCTGTAATACGGCATCATGCTCCAGCCATGATTTAACGGCCCCATGGGAAAAGACCATGTCTTCATCGATCAATTCCGTTTGTCCGTCAAAACGGCTCCACCAATACATTGTTACAGGAATGTTACGCAATTCTTTCAAAAGAGAAAACGCTTTCTTTTTATCCAACTGCAATAAAAACGGCAAGTTATCATTGATCAATGTCGTTGTGCCGAAATGAGATGCATAACGTGAAAAAGAAAGGGGATTATATAATTGAGAAGGGTGTGAATGCGGCTCAATATAACCCGGGACTAAGTACTGGTTTGTACAGTCTACCGTTTCACAGCGGTCTATATTATCAGGAAGCTTATCGCCAACATATACGATGCGGTCATCATATATCCATATATTCGCTTTTACCCATTTTCGTAAAGCCTGATTTAAATAAGTCGTATTTTTAAGCAGAATGTGTGGTGCCCTATTGCCATCCAGCACATCTATATGTTCTCTTAGATGTTTATTTTTCCATCTATAGCGCTGTTCAAGCATAAACATTCCCCCATAATTTTATAGAAACAGATGTATGAAAAAAACCATTTTCAATCCAATTTTATTTCATAGTAACATACTTGCCTCATTAGAACAGTAATGTTAACCAGATTATTGTTAAATTTTTGTGAAGGGATGGACTTAAAGTGAAGTTTAAACAAAATATCAGTATAATAAATGCGTTAATGCGAATTACCTGTGGTTTTACATTGCTAACATGGGCTATGGCTAAAATGGTGAAAAAACCATGGAAAAACCAATCTTATATATTCGTGGTCATGCTTTCTGCCATGAAAATAGGCGAAGGCATACTCCGCTATTGCCCTGTCGTCGACGCGATGGAAAACAGACAAAACTTAACGACAAATGAACCAAAACAGGGACATGAATCTAATCAATCTGATCACTATTAAGTTTTTTCTAAAGAAGAAGCTGACTCCGCTTAGAGTCAGCTTCTTTATATTATGATGAAAAATTGTATTTTATTGCACGGTAGCCAATATCCATTCGCCAGAATAAGCCGTCTTTCTCAATATGTCCCAACTCTTTATATACTTCAGCTTGGGCAGAGGCCAAATCTTTCCCTTTTGCAGCAACCAGAAGTACACGTCCGCCATTCGTGATGAAATTCCCCTCACTATCGAGGGCCGTTCCAGCATGATAAACATGGGCATTCTGATCAATCTTTTCCAAGCCATTAATAATAGAACCCTTTTTATATTCCCCTGGATATCCATCAGCTGCGACGACCACCCCAAGAACAGCTTCTTCATGCCACTCAAGTTCTAAATCCTCTCCAGAAAGAACAGCTTCAAGCGCATCTACGAAATCTGTTTTTAGGCGCGGTAAAACAACTTGCGTTTCCGGATCGCCAAAACGGGCATTGAACTCAATGACTTTCGTGCCTTTATCGGTAGCAATCAACCCGGCATATAATATACCTGTAAAACTCCGATTCTCCGAAATCATCGCATTTACCGTGGGCTTAAGAATTGTTTCGACTGCGGTCTGAATCATTTCATCGGAAATTTGCGGCACTGGTGAATATGCACCCATTCCACCTGTGTTCGGACCCTGATCACCATCAAAAACCCGCTTATGATCTTGAGCAATGACCATCGGATACACTTTTTCCCCATTAACGAATGCCATCAATGAAAATTCCTCGCCATCAAGGAATTCTTCAATAACGACTTTAGCAGATGCTTGCCCGAACTTTGCCCCGACTAGCATATCATGGATGGCGTCTAACGCCTCTTCCATCGTCATGGCAACTACGACACCTTTTCCTGCAGCCAAACCGTCCGCTTTTATGACGATGGGGGCACCAACTTTTTCGATATATGCCTTTGCTGAATCATAATCGGAAAATGTTTCATATTCTGCTGTCGGAATGCTGTAGTTCTTCATTAAATCTTTAGCAAAGGATTTACTTCCCTCGATGACTGCAGCACGGCCATTAGGGCCAAATACCTGTAATCCTGCCTCCGTAAAATCATCGGCAAGTCCATTCAACAATGGGGTTTCGGGCCCGATCACAGTTAATGAAACTGCATTCTGCTTGGCAAAGGCAACCAAATCTCCGTGATTGTTTTCATCAATCGGAACAAGAGTCGCTATATCAGTCATCCCTGGATTTCCCGGTGCTGCAAAAACTGTCCCGACCCGTTTACTTTCAAATAGTTTGCGGGCTATGGCATGCTCCCTGCCGCCCCGGCCAATTACTAGTACATTCATTATCGCACCTCATTTTTGATTAATGTTTAAAGTGACGAATTCCTGTAAACACCATCGTAATCCCATATTCATCAGCTTTCTTGATTGAATCCTCATCTTTAACAGATCCACCAGGCTGAATGATTGCCGTGACGCCCGCTTTCGCTGCCGCTTCTACGGTATCATCCATTGGGAAGAAAGCATCTGATGCCAATGCACTTCCTGTCGCTCTTTCCCCAGCTTGTTCCAGGGCAATTTTTGCAGCTCCCACACGGTTCATTTGACCTGCACCAACACCTAATGTCATTTGATCGTTACAAACCACTATTGCATTCGACTTGACATGTTTCACGATTTTCCAGCCAAGTTCCATGGCTTTCCACTCTTCAGGGGTAGGCTCACGTTTCGTTGCCACCTTTATCTCTGCATCCTTTAAGCTATGTGCATCCCGATCTTGAATAAGTAATCCGCCTTCAATGGATGTCAATTTACGCTCAGGCTTTTTAACCGCATCGAAATCGATCGTTAATAAACGAAGGTTTTTCTTGCTTGTCAATACTTCCACTGCCTCTTGTGTAAACCCAGGGGCAATGATGATTTCAAGGAAAATTTCATGAAGTTTTTCAGCAGTCGCCCTGTCAACTTCACGGTTCAATGCGATGATCCCACCGAAAATGGAAGTGGCATCTGCCTCATAAGCTTTTTCAAATGCTTCCAAAATGGTCGCACCGACACCGACGCCGCAAGGATTCATATGTTTGACTGCAACTGCAGCCGGCTCATTGAATTCTTTAACGATTTGAAGTGCTGCATCAGCATCATTAATGTTGTTGTATGAAAGTTCTTTTCCATGTAGTTGATTCGCTTCTGCAATTGAGAAAACGGAACCAAGCGGTTTTTTATAGAATGCGGCTTTTTGATGTGGATTTTCCCCATAACGAAGCGACTGTTTCAATTCAAAGGTAACAGTCAATGATTCAGGATTTTCTTCATCGGCAAGCTCTGTCATATACTCTGAAATAACGGCATCATATGCTGCTGTATGGCGGAAAACTTTTGCAGCCAGGCGGCGATTCGTGGTTTTTGATACTCCGCCATTTTGTTTCAGCTCAGCCAATACGTTAGGATAATCATTGGAATCAACGATAACAGTCACATATTCGTGGTTTTTAGCAGAAGAACGGAGCATTGTCGGTCCACCGATATCGATGTTTTCAATAGCATCTTCCACAGTGACTTCCGGTTTGGAAATAGTCGCTTGGAATGGATATAGGTTCACACAGACAAGTTGAATGGGTTCAATATTATGCTCTGCAAGCTGTGCTGCGTGATTTTTGTCATCATGTTTTGCCAACACTGCTCCATGGACATTCGGGTGAAGTGTTTTAACACGTCCATCCAATATTTCCGGGAAACCGGTGACGTCACTGATTCCAATTACCTCAATACCATTATCCTGCAGCGTTTTTTTGGTACCGCCTGTAGAAATGACTTCAAAACCTGCTTCAATTAAACCTTGAGCAAATTCTACGATACCTGTTTTATCCGATACACTAATTAATGCACGTTTCTTCATGTTATGTTGGTCCCTCCATTAAGTAAGTTTCTTGTGGCATAGCTCCCGCAAAACTGACGGATACAAGTCATGCTCCATTTCCTGAATCCTTTTTTGAAGGATATCTTTCGTATCCCCCTCAAGAATTGGCACTGCCTTTTGGGCAATGACCGGTCCTGTGTCCATTCCATCATCGACATAATGAACAGTTACCCCCGTTTCCTTCACTCCGGCATCAAAAGCCTGGCCAATTGCATCCTTGCCTGGAAAATTAGGCAGAAGTGAAGGGTGGATGTTCACAATCCTCTGTGAATACTTTTGTAATAAAGTCGGACCGATCAAACGCATATAACCAGCCAGAATGATGAATTCTATCTCATACTGGCGAAGTCTTTCGAGGATTTCCGATTCATACTCAATCTTATTCGAGTAATTCTTCGCTGAAAAGGAGAAAGAATCAATATTCTCAAGCATAGCTCTCTCAAGCACATATGCGTCTTCACGATCGCAAACGACAAGACAGATTTCCGCCTCTAACTTTCCACTTTTTATTGCTTCAGCAATTGATTGAAAATTACTACCGTTACCTGATGCAAAGACAGCAAGGCGTTTCATTATTTGAACGACACTCCATTTCCATCCACTACCGTTCCAATAACCGAGGCTTCTTCACCGCAAGAACGTAGGTGAGCTAGCACATCGGATGCCACTTCTTTTTTCACGACTGCCGTCATTCCGATTCCCATATTGAAGATATTGAACATTTCCCCTTGTACAAGGTTCCCTTTTTCTTCAAGGAATGAGAATATAGTTGGAATTTCCCAGCTTCCGAGCTCGATTTCAACACCGCATCCTTCAGGAAGAATACGCGGAATATTCTCGATGAATCCCCCACCAGTGATATGGGCAAGACCATTGACCTCAAATTTTTCCAACGTCGATAAAACGGACTTCACATAGATTTTTGTCGGTTTTAATAATTCCTCTCCCAACTTGCAATCCAGTTCCGGTACGAAGTCATGAAGCCCCATGCCTGAGTCTTCAAGAAGGATTTTACGAACAAGGGAATATCCATTACTGTGGATGCCGCTTGAAGCGAGTCCAATAACGACGTCACCCGCCGAGATTTCTTCACCAGTAATTAGACGTGTTTTTTCAACGGCACCAACAGTAAAACCTGCAACATCGTATTCTTCCGTCTCGTACATGCCAGGCATTTCAGCCGTTTCTCCGCCGATTAAAGCACAGCCCGCCTGCTCACAGCCATCTGCAATTCCTTTGACGATCATTTCAATTCGTTCGGGATCTGCTTTACCGCAGGCAATATAATCTAAAAAGTATAAAGGTGCAGCACCTTGTACGACAACATCATTGACGCACATAGCTACACAATCCACTCCAATTGTATCGTGTTTATCCATCATGAACGCCAGCAAAAGTTTTGTACCCACTCCATCCGTACCTGAAATGAGCACAGGTTCTTTAAGGTTCAAGGAAGATAAATCAAACATGCCGCCGAAACCGCCCAGACCATTCATTACTTCTGGACGAAATGTGCGCTTTACATGTTTTTTCATTCGATTTACCGCTTCATAACCAGCCTCAATATCCACACCAGCCTGTTTATATGCATTAGCCATTTGAAATCCTCCTCCGAAAATCAATCATCATTGCCGACTTGATTAACATTTTGTTTTTTCTCGTTCGTATTCAAAAATTTCAGTCGGATAATTTCCGGTGAAACAAGCTAGGCATGAACCGCGCGTTTCTCCAGGAAACGGTCTTCCAATTGCTTCGACCATACCTTCGACACTTAAAAAAGTTAAGGAATCGGCACCGATGATTTCCCTTATTTCCTCCACCGATTTAGAACTCGCAATCAGTTCTTCCTTTTTAGACGTGTCTATGCCATAAAAACATGGATTCTTGATCGGTGGTGAGCTGATTACTACATGCACTTCTTTCGCCCCGGCATCTTTTAACATGCGGACAATCCTTCTGCTCGTTGTCCCACGGACAATTGAATCATCAACCATTATGACCCGCTTACCTTCCACTACCCCTCTTACAGGTGATAGTTTCATCTTCACGCCTTGTTCACGCAGACTTTGTGATGGCTGAATGAACGTCCGTCCAACATACCGATTTTTTATTAAACCCATTTCATAGGGAATGCCTGCAGCTTCAGCATAGCCAATCGCTGCCGAAATGCTGGAATCAGGTACACCTGTAACTACATCTGCTTCAATTTTGGTTTCCAGTGCCATTTGCTTGCCAAGATTTTTTCGTGCCGTATGGACATTGATCCCATCAATATTGCTATCCGGACGGGAAAAATACACGTACTCCATCGTACACATTGCCTGTTGACTGGAAAGCGAAAAGTACTCGGATGTGATTCCCTCATCATTAATGACAACAAGTTCACCCGGCTCAATATCGCGGATGAATTCTGCACCTACAATATCGAGTGCACATGTTTCTGATGCAGCGAAATATGCATCGCCTATTTTCCCCAAGGAAAGTGGACGGAAGCCATGCGGATCTCTTGCCATGATCATTTGGTTTTCGGTCATGATGACAAAGGCATAGGCCCCTTTCAGCATGCTTAAGCTGTTCTTCACGGAATCTCTAACATCCGAGTAGCCGGAGCGTTTAATCAGATGTGCCAGAACTTCCGTATCGGATGTCGTTTGAAAAATGCTTCCCTGTCCTTCAAGCTGTGCTTTTAACTGATGGGCATTGACGATATTCCCATTATGGGCAAGTGCCAGCCCTCCTGTATGCGAATTGAACAGGAAAGGCTGAACATTTTGATACCCGCCGCCGCCTGCCGTAGTATAACGGACATGGCCGATTGCCGCTTTTCCGGTACCGGAAAGTGCCTGCATTTTTTCAGCAGTGAATATCTCTGTGACAAGTCCTTCGCCCTTAGAGATGGACATCTGCTCACCATCCGTCACGACGATGCCTGCTCCCTCTTGACCACGATGTTGCAAGCTATGCAAACCGTAGTAAGCAAGCTGTGCAGCATCGGGATGTCCCCAGACTCCTACAACACCACACTCTTCGTTTAGGCTTCTTATTTCAGCAAGCATGGTATGGCTCCCTTCCAAGCTGTTTGTAAATCTTCAACGTCCGCTTCCAATACTTTGCTATCACTGCTTGTCTCCACGACTAATTTATTATCAGCCGTTACTGAACCTATGCATATCGCATCTTCAACAAGTGCTTCAAATGCCGCTTGGTTTTCAGGTTTGATGGACAGTAAGAATCGTGATTGCGTTTCACTGAATAATTCGGATACCGGTTCGCCGGATATATTCACTTTTGCCCCAAGTTTGCTAGCCCCGAATAAAGATTCAGCTAAAGCCACTGCCAAACCGCCTTCCGAAAGGTCATGGGCTGATGCAACAAGTCCTTTTTGGATTGCAGTTAGAATTTGCTGCTGACGTTTTTGTTCAATGGCCAAATCAAGTTCTGGAGCGCACCCAAAGATTTTACCCTCAAGCATTTTCTGTAATTCACTGCCTCCAAATTCAACCTTCGCTTCGCCGACCACGTAAATCAAATCGGATTCATTTTTAAATGTTTGTGTAGTGATGTGCTGAAGGTCACTGACAAGACCAACCATCCCAACTACAGGTGTCGGATAAATCGCTTCACCATTCGTTTCATTGTAAAGGGAGACATTTCCGCCAATTACAGGAGTACTTAAGCTTCTGCAAGCTTCACTCATACCGTCTGCCGCTTTTTCCAATTGCCAAAATATCTCAGGTTTTTCTGGATTCCCAAAATTCAAGCAATCCGTAATCGCCAAAGGCTCTGCACCCGAGCAAATGATGTTACGTGCAGCTTCAGCCACTGCGATTTTGCCACCTGTTTCAGGATCTAAATAAATAAAGCGGGAGTTGCAATCCGTCGTCATGGCAAGGGCCTTATTCGTACCCCGTACACGTACTACGGCCGCATCCGATCCAGGTGAGACGACTGTATTCGTGCGGACCATGTAATCATATTGGTCGTAGACCCATTCCTTACTCGAAATTGTCGGTTGCTTCAATAGTGAAACCAATGTTTCTTTGTAATCTCCAATTGCTGGAACTTCAGCCTTCATGCTTTGGAAGTCACGGAAATATTGCGGTTCTGCAGATGGCTTGTGATAGATTGGAGCTTCTTCAGCCAATGCATCAACCGGAACCTCCGCAACGATTTCACCTTGATGGGAAAGTGTTAGATTTTTGTCATCCGTTACTTCTCCAACAGCAACCGCTTCTAGGTCATACTTTGTAAACAAGTCAACTATTTCCTGTTCGCGTCCTTTAGTTACAACGATCAGCATCCGCTCTTGTGATTCAGAAAGCATCATTTCATATGCTGTCATTCCCGTTTCACGCTGCGGTACCAAATCAAGATTCATTTTTATTCCTGATCCAGCTTTACTCGCCATCTCGGCAGATGAGCTTGTAAGACCCGCTGCTCCCATATCTTGAATACCAACAAGAGCATCATTTTGAATTAATTCAAGGCATGCTTCTAGAAGCAGTTTCTCCATGAAAGGATCACCTACTTGTACGGCAGGCCGTTTTTCTTCTGAAGACTCCGACAACTCTTCAGATGCAAATGTTGCTCCATGGATTCCATCACGTCCAGTTTTGGCACCCACATACATCACTGTGTTGCCCACTCCATGCGCTTGGCCCTTTTTAATGTCCTTATGATCAATCAAACCTACACACATGGCATTGACTAGAGGATTCCCTTCATACGATGGATCAAATTGAATTTCTCCTCCGACAGTTGGAATTCCGATACAATTCCCGTATCCTGCAATCCCGGCAACCACTTCTTTAAATAAATATTTCACGCGATCATTATCTAACTCACCAAAGCGAAGCGAGTTCAGCATCGCAATTGGACGGGCACCCATGGAGAAGACATCACGGATAATTCCGCCGACACCAGTAGCAGCACCTTGATAAGGTTCTATTGCCGAAGGGTGGTTATGACTTTCAATTTTAAAAACGACAGCCTGATCGTCACCGATATCAACGATACCTGCTCCTTCACCAGGACCTTGCAGCACTTTCTCCCCTGTAATCGGGAACTTCCTTAAGATGGGTTTCGAATTTTTGTAGGAACAATGCTCTGACCACATTACTGAAAACAATCCAGTTTCCGTATAATTCGGCAGTCTGCCTAAGATTTTCTCCACCATTGCAAATTCATCATCGGATAGTCCCATAGTTGCGTACAAACGATCCGATTTAATTTTTTCCGGACTTGGTTCAAGCTGTAATAACATGTGATTCCCTCCAGTTTTTCACGATGGATTGAAAAATCTTTAAGCCGTCTTTACTGCCAAGCAGCGAATCAACAGCACGTTCGGGATGAGGCATCATTCCGAGGACATTTCCTTGTTCATTTGTAATTCCCGCTATCTGTTCCAAGCTTCCGTTTGGATTTTCACCATCATACGTGAACAGGATGCGGTTATTTCGTTTTAATTCAGCCAATGTCTCATTATCGCAGTAGTAATTCCCTTCACCATGGGCAACCGGGATCGTAATCGTCTCATTTACTTCATATCCTGTCGTGAACATCGATTGATTATTTTCAACCTTCAGTCCTACATTGCGGCAAATGAATTTCAAGCCTTCATTACGGCGCATCGCTCCAGGTAAAAGCCCTGCTTCAAGTAAAATCTGAAATCCATTGCAGACACCCAAGACAGGCTTTCCTGCTTGTGCCGCTTTTACGACTTCGGCCATTACATTCGAAAATCGTGCAATTGCTCCAGAGCGTAAATAGTCTCCATAAGAGAAACCTCCTGGAAGGAGAATCCCATCATACTGATCTAGATTGTCTGTAGAGTGCCAAACATACTCCACTTCTTCCCCCAGTGCATCCTTTATCGCATGGTACATATCGACATCACAATTGGAACCAGGGAAAACTATGACAGCAAATTTCATTGGGTGATAACCTCCTCAACATCATAACGGTAAGCTTCAATTACCGTATTGGCCAAAAGTTTTTCACACATTTCCTTCACAAGTTGATCTAAATCACGATCCGTATCTTTAATTGTAAGTTCAATGTATTTCCCCACACGAACATCGCTAACTTCGTTATACGTTAAACTATGAAGTGATTGTTGCACTGCTGCTCCCTGTGGATCTAGTACACTTTCGCGTAGTGTGATATATACCTTAACCTTATACATGTTGAGTGCCCTCCAACTTTGCTAGTATTTTTTCGTAAGCATCTGTTAAACTTCCTAAATCACGGCGGAATACATCTTTGTCTAACTTTTCGTTCGTGTTAATATCCCATAATCGGCAAGTATCAGGTGAAATTTCGTCTGCCAGCAAAATGTCTCCATTCGGGGTTTTACCGAACTCTAATTTAAAATCAATCAATTTAATGTCCAACTCTTTAAAGAAGGAAGTTAAGACAATACTGATTTCTTGTGCTTTTTCTTTTAAAATCGCTACATCTTCCTCGCTTGCAAGTTCCAATTCTTCAATATGGTCTTCCGTTAACAGAGGATCGCCGAGTTCATCGTCTTTATAGTAAAACTCAATCAGCGTTTTCTTTAGCGGCTGGCCTTCTTCAATGCCAGTCCTTTTAGAAAAACTGCCGGCAGCCGTATTTCTGACAACGACTTCAAGCGGAATGATGGATACCCTCTTTACTAGCTGCTCCCGGTCGGAAAGCATTTCAATAAAATGGGACGGGATATTTTCTTGGGCAAGCTTTGAAAATAGTAAGCTAGTAATTTGATTATTCAACTTACCTTTTCCGGCAATCTCTGACTTCTTCTCACCATTGAACGCTGTTGCCGAATCCTTGTATTCCACCCATACTATTTCACTGTTGTCCGTTGCAAAAATCTGTTTCGCTTTTCCTTCATACAACAATTCTCGTTTTTCCATCTGTCCAGACCCCCACATTGTGAATATTATGAATTTTCCTGCCATTGTTCAGGCTTGGCAAACATATCACCGTTTAGAGGTGCCATGTTTGCCGCCTTCACTTTTTATAAACCTAAACGATCAAAGATTACATCAACATTTTTCAGGTGATGTGTAGGATCGAAACAATCATCAAGTTCTTCTTTCGTAAGCAAGCTTGTGATTTTATCATCCTTTTCGATCAGGCTTCGGAATGGAACTTGAAGCTCCCATGCCTCCATCGCTTTCGGCTGAACCGTATCATAGGCTTCTTCGCGGACAAGTCCTTTATCGATAAGGGAAAGCAGTACACGTTGTGAGAAAATCAATCCAAGCGTACGGTCCATATTGCGTTTCATATTTTCTGGATATACAGTCAAGTTCTTCACTATGTTGCTGAATCGGTTCAGCATGTAGTTTAATGCGATCGTTGCATCCGGCAAGATGATGCGCTCAGCAGAAGAATGTGAAATGTCACGTTCATGCCATAATGGCACATTCTCATATGCTGTCATCATGTAACCGCGGATTACACGAGCCATGCCCGTCATATTTTCAGAACCGATTGGATTCCGTTTATGAGGCATTGCCGAAGAACCTTTTTGTCCTTTTGCAAAGAATTCTTCCACTTCGCGTGTTTCACTTTTTTGCAGGCCGCGAATTTCCACTGCGAACTTTTCAATTGATGTCGCTATTAAAGCCAATGTGCTCATATAATGTGCGTGGCGATCGCGCTGCAATGTTTGTGTTGAAATTGGCGCTGCTTCAAGACCAAGCTTTTCACAAACAAATTTTTCAACGAACGGGTCGATGTTTGCGTAAGTTCCGACAGCTCCAGAGATTTTCCCAACTTCTATGTTCTTTCTTGCTTCTTCAAAACGTTCGACATTGCGTTTCATTTCTTGATACCAAAGAGCCAGTTTCAACCCAAAAGTGGTCGGCTCAGCATGAACTCCATGTGTACGTCCCATTTGAACCGTGTATTTATGTTCTTTCGCTTTATTTTTCAGGATCTCCACGAAGTTATTTAAATCCTTGGCAAGGATCTCATTCGCTTGCTTAATCACATATGAAAGAGCTGTATCCACCACATCAGTGGAAGTCAGTCCGTAATGGACCCATTTCCGTTCTTCACCCAACGTTTCAGAAACCGCACGTGTAAAAGCAACAACATCATGGCGTGTATCTTTTTCGATTTCATTGATACGGTCCACATCGAATGTGGCCTTTTCACGAAGAAGCTTCACATCTTCTTTTGGAATGACACCTAGCTCAGACCATGCTTCACAAGCTAAGATTTCAACTTCCAACCACGCATTAAAGCGGTTCTTTTCTGTCCAAATGTTTCCCATCTCTGGGCGGGTATAACGTTCAATCATTTTACTTCCTCCGTTTCAACCTGTTGATTCCATATTTTGCTTCGATCACTTTCCAAAAGAGCTTCCTCGATCGTTGGACGTAAAATA
Source organism: Peribacillus sp. NPDC058002 (assembly GCF_042886655.1). NCBI lineage: Bacteria > Bacillati > Bacillota > Bacilli > Caryophanales > Bacillaceae > Peribacillus > Peribacillus sp. NPDC058002. The sequence goes on from NZ_JBHVQU010000008.1 coordinate 59,424, forward strand.
TTCACATGACCCATTTTCCGCTTAAGCTTGGCTTCTTTCTTACCGTATAGGTGGACCTTCCAATCTGAAAGCGTCGGAATTTCATCCATTAAGGGTCCGATATGCTCACCAAGGATGTTTATCATTACCACAGGCTTCAATAACGCCGTATTTCCGAGCGGCCAATTGCAGACAGCCCTAATATGCTGTTCGAACTGTGAAGTCTCACATGCTTCCATTGTATAATGGCCTGAGTTATGAGGTCTTGGCGCTAATTCATTAATGATGATCTCATCCTGAGCGGTTAAAAACATCTCGACTGCCAATGTCCCCACCAAATCAAGTTTCTCTGCAAGCTGCAAAGCTTCATTAATAGCTTTCCGTTCAGCTTGTTGACTAATACGGGCGGGAACAATACTTTTATGAAGAATGTTTTCAATATGAATGTTTTCCGCAATCGGAAAATGACTTACCCCGCCATTTGCCTTGCGCGTCACGATAATGGAGATTTCTTTTACGAAAGGAATCCAGGCTTCCAGCACACATTTACCTGTTTTGAGCAGGGATTCAGCCTTTTTGATATCGGCTTCTTCCTTAATGACCAACTGCCCTTTTCCATCATAACCGCCCCGCGTCGTTTTTAACACACTAGGGTACCCTATTTTCTCTATATGAAGGTAAATTTCTGAAATATCCTGTATTTCCTGATATGGAGCAACGGAGGCACCTGCATCAGATATGGCTTTTTTTTCTGTCAATCTATCCTGTGTCAGCTTCAATAATTCTGAGCCCTGTGGAAGATATGCATGTTGCTTTAACCAATCCAAGGCTGCTGAACTGATATTTTCAAACTCGTAAGTTATGACATCACTGACCTCAGCTAATCTTTTCAATGCTTCGATATCATCATAAGCACCAGTGATTTCTATATCCGCCACTTGAGCACATGGACCTTCTGCAGTCGGCTCAAGGACCGCAATTTTAAAGCCAGATGCCTTAGCCGATAAGGCCATCATCCTGCCCAATTGCCCACCGCCGATTATTCCTATGGTCTGTCCCGGTAAAATGACTGTATTATTTAAGTTGTTCACTGCTCTGTAACACCTTTTCTCTGGTTTCGTTTCGTAAAGCCTCTAACCTATCAGCAATGTCAGAATCAAAAGCTGCTAATATTTGAGCCGCAAACAAACCGGCATTGACTGCGCCCGCTTTTCCGATCGCGACCGTTGCAACCGGTACGCCACCAGGCATTTGAACAATCGATAATAACGAATCCATCCCATTTAATGCCTTCGACTGTATTGGAACGCCTATCACAGGGACAATCGTTTTAGCTGCGGTCATACCTGGAAGATGTGCAGCCCCGCCTGCTCCGGCAATAATCACTTTAATATCTCTCTCTTTTGCACTCTCTGCATATTCAAATAGTAAATCCGGCGTCCGGTGGGCGGAAACGACTCTTTTTTCATAGGGAATCTCAAGCTGTTCCAATGATTCACAAGCGTATTTCATCGTTTCCCAATCCGAGACACTTCCCATAATAACCCCAACTTGCGGTTTCATATCATCTTTCCCTCCAACACTCATATTATGGCGTCCCGAGTATGTAGACGGACGCTTATCATTATCTAATAAAAAAACCGGACAGGTTGCTTCCTCATCGAGAAAGCAACCTGTCCGGAAAAGAAAGCCTTTTTGAAAAAGTGCAAAAAGACTTGGCTAGTTTCCGAAATAGTCAGATGCTTTTCTCATAGTCCGATGATTTACGGTCATCAGGTAGAAACTTTTGGGCCATATCCCCATGATTATATGAGATGTATTAATGTAACTTCATATTACCTTCCGGCCATTTTAATGTCAAGTTAAAATCGAATATTTTCACATCATATTAATTAAACGTTCGTGTTTTACTCAATTAATTTTGCTTCGAATACAATTTTCCGATCAACTGGCACATATTGGACTTTGCCATTCTCAATTCTTTCGGCAAAGATAGGCTCCTCGGTTCGCCTTACAGGAAAGTATCCTGCCGCTTTAATCCGATCTAAACATGCATCGATCGACTCGCCCTCGATGACTTCAAACCTTTCCTTACTCTTTTTACTCACAATACCGACCCCTTCCATAATTCTATTTTGTCTGTCTTCTTCCTTAGCAATCAACTTGCATTATTATCAATATTAAGTAAGTTCTTCATCAACAACAAATTCTTCCTAGTATAATGAAAGGAACAAGTAAAGACAAGAATGCATCTCAATAAAACCGATTTCATCATAATAGAAATTCACTATTGCCTCGGATTATGATATCCCTGTCTTCCGTTAAAGCCCTTCGCTTATAAATTATGCATCCCCTTTATTTATCCTACCCTTCTCTCCCTCTGAATTACTATAGCCTGA
>NZ_JBHVQU010000009.1:0-31100 GCF_042886655.1 Peribacillus sp. NPDC058002
AGGTGTGGTTGATTTCCCCTCCAGATGCTCGCTTTCCGCGGGGCGGGCGGTGAGCTCACCTGTCCCGCTGCTCCCGCAGGAGTCTCGCACTTGCGCTCCAATCAACGTAAAATCGTTTCGTTTTAAAAACAACAATCTTTACGAAAAGAGCCTAAAAAAAGAGTTGGTTTTATAAAAGTGACCTATGGAAACACTATCATTATCATCATAAAGGGAGGTCTATCTACTTGAGTGCGAAAGAGAATGCTTTGTCCATACTGGCTCTGGGCGGAGTGAATGAAATCGGTAAAAACATGTACGTGGTTCAATATGCTAACGATCTCGTCATCATTGATTGTGGGGCTAAGTTTCCTGATGAAAGTTTATTAGGAGTCGATTTGATCATTCCCGATATTTCCTTTCTTCAGGAAAATAAGGAGAAGATCCGCGCTTTAATTGTGACTCATGGGCATGAAGACCATATTGGCGGGATCCCTTATTTCCTGAAAAAATTGAATGTACCCATTTATGCCACACGTTTAACACTTGGTTTGATTGAATTGAAATTAAAAGAACATAGCCTTTTGGCTGATACGGAATTAATCCAGATCGATTCGGATTCAAGGTTGGAATTCGGGGAGATGGTTCTGGACTTTTTCAAAACGAATCATAGTATACCCGATTGCCTTGGAGTCACCATGCATACGCCTGAAGGCACGGTCGTTCATACAGGGGACTTTAAGTTTGACTTGACTCCCATGAATGATCAGTATCCCGATATCCATAAAATGGCCAAAATCGGGAGTGAAGGTGTACTGGTTTTATTATCTGAAAGCACGAACGCAGAACGTCCCGGCTCAAGCCCCTCTGAGCATCTGGTTGGCAGCCATATTGAAGAAGCCTTCATGCAGGCAAAACGGAAAGTCATTCTTTCGACCTTCGCTTCAAATGTCAATCGCGTTCAACAAGTTGTGAACGCTGCACAGAAGACAAACCGGAAACTCGCCCTGATTGGACGAAGCATGGTGAACGTCGTATCCGTTGCCATTGAACGCGGCTACCTCGAGGTACCTGATGGGATGCTTATCCAACCGCAAGAAGTGGATAAATATGCTCCTGAAAGGGTCGCGGTTTTATGTACAGGAAGTCAAGGAGAGCCATTTGCTGCACTTTCCCGGCTTTCCAGTTCGAATTATCGGGATATGAGTATATTGCCTGATGATACAGTGATTCTTGCCTCCACTCCAATACCCGGAAATGAACGGGATGTTTCACGCATCATCGACAACCTGTTTCAACTTGGCGCCAAAGTCATTTACGGTTCTGGGACAGTAACGGGCATGCATGTTTCCGGACATGCCTATCAGGAAGAATTAAAGCTCATGCTTACCCTGATGAAACCGAAGTATTTCATACCGATTCACGGTGAGTATCGGATGTTGCACCAGCATCGATTGCTAGCTGAGTCTGTCGGGGTGGAGAAGGACCACACTTTCATCATCAATAACGGCGATGTGGTGGATATTGAAAACTCCGTTGCCCGTCAAACGAGAAAGGTCATTGCAGGCAATACCTTTGTTGATGGTGTTGGCGTTGGTGATGTTGGGGAAATCGTTCTGCGGGACCGTAAGCAGCTTTCCGAAGATGGAATGCTCGTGATCGTCATAACACTAAGCAAGACGGAAAGAAAAATAGTATCGGGTCCCGATACCATTTCCCGGGGATTTGTTTATGTTCAAAATTCCGAGGACCTCCTTAGGCATGTGAACCGTCTTGTCACGAAAACGGTCAACGACTTACAAAGTGAAAAAATATACCGCTGGAACGTCATCAAGCAAACCATAAAGAAGGAACTGGGGCAATACCTCTATACTCAAACTAAGAAAAAACCAATGATCCTTCCGATCATCATTGAGGTTTAGCGCCAAATCGAAAGCACACAAAAAGGAACTCGATTCGAGTTCCTTTTTTTCAATCGAGCCCTGATTTACCCGCTTTTGCGGCCATCGCCTTATTCTTATTCCAAACCTTGAACTTCATGAAAACGGCGGCAAGACCGATGATCACGATGAATAAAAGGCTGATGAAGAACCCTGGACGTATCTCTTTTTCAAGCAGGGTGCCACTTACGGCGGCCAAAATTAACAGAAGCCCGAAAACGGCCGTAATCTTACTCCAAATCTTATTTTCCAAGATTTTAAAAGAAGAGAGAATGATGAATGCCCAGTTATACAAAAGTAATATCCCAGCTGATGTCGTAATGTATTCATAAATCTTGCCTGGCAGGAGCAAGGCAGTGATGATTGATCCTAAAAGTCCCAAGGCTCCAAGACCGAGTGAGGGCAGTGGAAGATCCTTGAATTTCTTGATCTTTTGCATGAATAATGCGGGTGCATTCCCATCATCGGAGAGGGTTACCAATAGATTGGTTACACCAAATAGTGAAGCGGTCATCGTCGAGAAACCGGCAATGATGATCGCACCGTTAAAAACGTGCGGGAAAAATGCCAGGTGATAACTGTCCAATGCCGAAACGAATGGGCTTTCTTTTTCACTGAATGCCCCTAATGAAATCATGGTTACGGCTAACCCCAATGAAATCACATATATGATGGTAAGAACAAAGAGCATGATAGTCCCTGCCTTAGGCGCATCTTCCTTCTTTTTAAGCTGCATCGCCATCAGTCCAATGACCTCAATTCCGCCAAATGCATAAAAGGCATAGATAAGCGATGTCCAAAACCCTTTTAGCCCTTTTGGAAATAATTCATTGAACTTATTCGGAAATGAGGGCGGTTTCCCTCCATCAAGACCAAACCAGCCGAAAACGGCACATATTGCAATAATGATAAACATGACGATCGCTGCCGTCTTAATTATCGCAAGTATGTTTTCCACTCTGTCGAACCCTTTTGTTCCCAGCAATACCACCACGATCGAAACAATGGCAAAACCGGATGCAAATAGCCACAGCGGGACCTTCGGAAACCAAAATTGTGATAATAACGAAAGCGCAGTAAGCTGGCTTCCCATGATCAATATATTGGAGGACCAATAATTCCAGCCACAGCTAAAGCCAGCCCATCGTCCAAATGCTTTATTGGCATAATAACAAAAAGAACCCTCTTGAGGATCGGCAGCCGTCATCTTAGCTAGCAGATTATAAACGATGTAAGTACCTAGTGCAGCCAATATAAATGAAAATACAATGGATGGCCCAGTCGTTTTAATCCCTATGGCCGAACCGAGGAAATACCCTGTCCCGATCGTACAGCCAACACCGACCAATGATAACTGCCACCATTTCATATCGCCTTGTTGTGCACCAGATTCTGCGGAATTTTGAGCAGCCTTCCCTTTAGCTGAACGGCAATTGGCTTTTGTTGTCATAGCATTACCCCCTTCCATCATTCATAGTGTTGTTAATGCCACAATGAATTATGTAAGGAAGAAATTTACCAAATGGTTAATCAAGTATTCGAATAAGAATTGAAGCACTGTGATACGACGGCAGAAATGCCTTGATAAGCGCCGATAAAGATAAGCCAGGGATGATGGAAATAGCCATTAAGCTTTTTTCATTTAGGTTCTTTTCGTAAAGATTGTTGTTTTTAAAAACTAAAACGTTGATTGGAGCGCAAGTGCGAGACTCCTGCGGGAGCAGCGGGACCTTGGTAAATAGCAACAAAGTATGTGAAAACAGCCTTCATAAAAACATGCAAAATCCAATGCAGCTACAAAAAGACCAAGAAAAATCATCCAGCTATAGATGAAAAGTACAAAAAAAGCCGTTGGAAAGACCGGCTTTTTCGGAGAAATTATTAGGAGGCAGCAGCTTCTTTTTTGTCTGAACTAATGAATTTCCAAACAATCAGGACGATTCCTACACCAATGATCCCTGTAATGATATAGCTCAAATTGAGATGATTTTTCATGACAAGGGACATGACCGGAGGGCCTGCCGCAACTCCGATGAACCTAGATGACATGTAGAAAGAGGTTATCGTCCCACGCTGTTCCTTTTTTATATTTTGAGTGATGATTGCGTCTAGTGTCGGCAATAACGCACCAATTGCTATGCCCGCCAAACTTGTTACGAGTAATAATAGGAAAACTTTATTTTTTGTAAAACCGACAAATACAAGGCTGATTGAAAGGACAATCAAACTAATCATGATGATCTTTTTCATGATTGGCAATTCGCCCTTGATTTTCTTCCCGGCAACATAAGAAGACACACAAAGGAAAAATAGCGGGATCGCTATCACTAAACCTTTTTTGATTCCATGCAAATCATGGATTTTTTCCAAATTATCAGACAAAAAGAAAAGAACACCGAATAAAACCAACATGACAAATACACCAATCAGGAAAACTGTATATAACCATTTTCCTTCCTGTTTGAATATTTTTTTCGTATCATTCCAAAATTCATTGAATTTCTTCGGATCATCCTTTTCCTTTGGTACCTTTATAAAGAAAAAGACCAAGACAATAGATATTAAACTGAAGAATGAAATCGAGAAGAATGGTAAAAACCAGATAAATGCAGCAAACAGGGAACCCAATATTGGACTAAGCACTTTCCCAAATGTATTCGAGGTTTCTATGATACCCAGACAAGCACTCGTTTTTTCATCATCATCCTTGTATAAATCCCCCACAAGAGGCAAAATGATGGGCGAGGCACCAGACGCCCCAATCCCCTGCAATACCCTCCCAATGATGATCCATGTATAGGGATTTTCCATTTTCCATGATGCATAACCTGCGACCAAGCCACCAATGAGGGCTAGGATCAGACTTGGCAGGATCACCATCTTCCGTCCGAATCGATCTGATAAATAACCTGCTATGGGAATTAAAAAAATGGATGCAACGGAATAGCTTGTTATCACCATGCTTGATTGAAATGAAGATATCCCCACCTTATCCTCGAAAATGGGCAAAACCGGAATAAGCATTGAATTTCCAAGCGTCATCACCAATGGAATCGATGCCATACTGATCAGGCACCACACGCTTACATCTTTACTTTGCTTCTCATGACCCTCCATACTTACACTCCTCATCCATTATAAAAGCCACTAATTGCATAAAAGGTAACCATTCGTGAAATCAATATGTGTTTTGCATCATTTTTTAGATGTCTTAAATTATTATGTTATAGCTTTGAAAGATTTATTCAGTAGCGCATTAACCAAAATTACCCCTTTTGACCTTTAAAACAAAAAAAACTACTGTATAACAATGGCTTTCTCTTTTTTCACAATGACTGGTAAGCGCAAACCGGACCATGATTCACCATGTCCACACTAAAAGGGCTAAAAAGGTGGTACAAGTCCAATTGTTTGAATACATTCAAATAAGCGAAGATGTATTAAACGATGAGGTGATGAATTGGGCGTTTTTTTCAGCTATATATTATTAGGTTTATCACTGGCGGCTCCTATCGGTCCCATAAACGCTGCTCAATTGGACAAAGGAATCAAGAAGGGTTTTTGGCATGCCTGGATTTTTGGATGGGGTGCCATTTTAGCAGATCTTGTTTTTATAGCCCTCGTCTTTTTCGGTGTCGTCCACTTTTTGGACAACTCCTTCATGAAGACATTTTTATGGCTTTTTGGATTTTTCGTCCTGACCTATACCGGGATCGAAAGTCTGCTAAGTGCAGGCAAGATTGAAGTGAATGCACGAAAAGCGAAAGACTCCCTTTTTTCTTCATTTCTGACAGGCTTCATCATGTCCCTTTCGAATCCTTTATCCATTTTGTTTTGGCTGGGCATTTATGGATCCATTCTCGCAAACTCCGCATCAAAATATGATATGGATCATTTACTTTTTTACAGTTCAGGGATCCTTGTCGGCCTCTTGATCTGGGATTTCGCAATGGCCATCATCGCCAGCACTTTCAGACGCTTTTTATCCAAACCCATTCTAATAGGCATCTCGATCATTTCGGGTATATCCCTTATAGGGATTGGCATTTACTTTGCCATCCAAGCAGCCAAGGTTTTATTTACATAAGCATTTACTGGAAGAGTTCGTATAGAAAAGACAGCCGATTTATTCGGCTGTCTTTTTTTATCCAAACCTAATCCAAGGGACATATACTCGTGAATTATGTGCATTTACTCGTGAGTTTTGTGCATTTACTCGTGAGTTTTGTGCATTTACTCGTGAGTTTCGCGCATTTACTCGTGAGTTCCGGATTAAGCTGCTTTTTTTGTTAGATGCTGCGTTCTTTTATTTGCTGGACCATTTTCTTGATGAACGTTTCTATTGCGACATTTTCAACCTCTTGTTCCCCGTATTTCCGGACATTCACTTCATTTTCTTTCTCTTCTTTATCTCCAAGAACCAGCATATATGGGATTTTCCCCATCTGTGCTTCCCTGACTTTATATCCGAGCTTTTCATTCCGATCATCAATTTTCACTCTTATGCCTTGATTCTTCATTTCTTTTTGAACCTTTAAGCAATAATTCAAATGAACTTGTGAGACAGGGATGATCTGTACTTGCACCGGGGCGAGCCATACTGGAAAAGCACCTGCAAAGTGTTCTATCAGGATTCCGAAAAAGCGATCGATCGATCCAAAAATGGCACGATGAATGACGACTGGACGAACTTTTTCATTATTTTCATCGATGTAAGTTAGATCAAATTTGTCGGGCATTTGAAAATCAAGTTGGATTGTTGCACATTGATGGCTTCGTTTTAAAGCATCTTTAATATGAAAATCAATTTTCGGTCCATAAAATGCCCCGTCCCCTTCATTTACTTGATAATGTATCCCGATGCTTTCCAGAACATTTTTCAAGGCTGTTTCAGAAGCTTCCCAAAGGGAATCATCACCCATTGAATCCTCTGGGCGCGTCGAGAGCTCCACGGAATACTCGAATCCAAAAGTGCGGTACACCTTATCGATCAGATGAAACACTTGTTTAATTTCACTTTCGATTTGATCCTGCCGAACAAAGATGTGGGCATCATCCTGACAAAATGTACGGACACGCAGCATCCCGTTCAATGCCCCGCTATATTCATGACGGTGGACTTGACCGAATTCGGCCATCCGAATGGGTAAATCCCTGTAAGAATAAAGACTGTTTTTAAAAATGAGCATATGACCCGGACAGTTCATTGGCTTCATCGCGAATTTTGTTTGATCCACCTCAGTGAAGTACATATTCTCATGGTAATGATCCCAGTGACCCGATTGTTCCCATAACCGCTGGTTCATCATGAAAGGAGTCCGAACTTCGTCGTAATCAGCTTCAGTCTGAAGCTCCCGCGAGAATTTCTCCAATTCATTTCTAACGATTTGCCCTTTCGGTAAATAAAACGGCATTCCAGGGGCTTCCTCCGAAAACATGAATAGTTCCAACTGCTTTCCTAATTTACGGTGATCGCGTTTGGCCGCCTCTTCCAGGAATTCAAAGTGTTCCCGTAGATCCTTTTTCTTTCGGAATGCCACGCCATACACCCTTTGAAGAACTTCATTTTGATTGTCTCCCCGCCAATAGGCACCAGATACACGAGTCAATTTGAACGATTTTACAAATGATGTGGATGGAAGGTGCGGCCCTCTGCAAAGATCGACAAATTCCCCCTGTTGATAGATCGTTAATTTTTCACCATTAGGGATGCTCTTTGCAATATCCAACTTGAATGACTCCCCTCTGCCCTCGAATAACTTCACAGCTTCTTCATAAGTCACTTCGACCCTTTTTATTTCCAGATTTTCACTTATGATATGTTCCATCTCTTTTTCAATAGCTTGTAGATCTTCTGGACTCAAAGGATGGTCTAACTTAAAATCATAGTAAAAACCATCTTCCACGACTGGCCCCATTCCTAATTCCACATTTCGGTACAATCTTTTCACTGCCTGTGCCAAAACATGCGCTGCTGTATGTCGTAATACTTGTAATCCTTCATCCGAATCCAGAGTCAAGATCGACAATTCGGCATCCTCATTCAGCTTGTGACATAGATCAACCAGTTGCTTATCCAGGTTTCCTGCCACTGCCTTTTTCCTTAAACTTGAACTGATGGACCCTGCCACACCTTCCACTGTCATCCCAAGCGGATATTCCTTTTGCTGCCCATCCGGGAATTGAACTTTAATCATTTTTTCACCCATCACATAAACACCCCTTTTTAAGTAATAAAAAACGCACTCATCCCTAAGTAAGGGACGAGTGCGTTTATACCCGTGATTCCACCCAATTTCCCATAAGCAAGTAACACTCATGGCTCTGGAGCTTGTAACGCAGCTTAGACGATATCAGTTACTCTTGTTCACCGATATAGCTCAAAGGCGGTAAATCAGTTTCCTAAGCCAGGAAGTTTGCAGCTAACCCTTCCCTCTCTGTAGACCGTAAAAATGTTTCATGTCCTTATCAATGCTTCTAAAATGTAATGGATTTTTATATTGTTATATATATTACAATATATTCCCATAAGTGACAACCTCAATTTTATAATTCTCAGATTCTTGACCTGGATGAAAAATTAATCAAAATGAAAAACCCGTTCGCCATGACGGTTTTTTTGATTGATTCAATCTTCATCGGCTATCGTTAGACGTGAATTCTTTATTCTAAGCCATAGCGTAAGTCCAGTGATCCAGAGAATTAGCGCGCATCCAAAGCCGAGCAAAGATAACGGTGCAAGGATTTGATGCTCCCCAAACATGACAGTGTCTGGCAAAATAATCAATGTGATAAGCGCCAATAAACAAAGAAGCACTCCTGTTGCATAGTAAACCTTGATTTGGAAAAGTGACGCCAAAGGTAAAAAATGAATCCCTACAATAATGGCGATGACCCCTGGTATAAGCTCGGTCTGATTGATCAAGTTACAGATGACAATGGCAATCCCAATCAGCAAACCTTCGGCAATGAAGACCATATTAAACAAAAATCCGATACGCTTCAGACGCCTAGCCCCATTTTCTGAAACTTGATTGGACATTTTTTGTGATGCATGAATTAATGAAATGCCGCCGATAACCATTATGATTCCCACGAAGATGGCTGCGAGTTCCACGTAGGGAAACCCCCACCCCTGCAATCCCATTACACCTGTACCTGCCCACAGTGTACCGAAGACCGCCATGAAAATGACTCCAATTCCAGAACCGCGATACGCCTCTTTCATTCTCAGTTTCCTTTCATCCACAGTAATAAAAGTACATAGAATAATAGTATTGCTTACCCTCCCCAATTATTCAGCTATAAAAACTGATTCATTGCAAAAATTTCCATGATGTGAATTTTAATGGATAATTACCGCTTTCATCGATATAACTGGATTTTCGGAGATATATTCCTATTTTCGGAGATATAATCTTGTTTTCGGAGATATATTCCTATTTTCGGAGATATAATCTTGTTTTCGGAGATATAATTCTACTTCCGTTAGATATCGTCTAATTAGTGTTCATAAAAAAACCTGAGTCCCAAAGGGATTTCAGGTTTTTATCTATTCATATCAAGCCACATCTGATTTATCAAATTGACAATCTTTTAATGATATTAATTTGGTCTTGTGATAAATCTTGTACCCTGACCAGATCGCCAGGAATATCGGTAATCCGATATAGGAGACAGCGACGCCATACCAGTCGATGCTGCCGCTTAGGAATGCTTGATAATTCTGCCCGGCAATGACTCCCATGCAAAGGACGAATGATAGGATCGGACCGAGTGGAAACCATTTTGCTTTATATTTCAATTCGTTCAGGTCACCACCCTGTGCAACATAGGCAAGTCTAAAGCGATAATGGCTGATGGCGATTCCAATCCAGGCGATGAAGCCGGTTAGCCCGGATGCATTCAATAGCCATGTAAATACATGGTCCCCAAAAATGGAGGTCAAGAAGGCGAGTCCGCCAATTAATGTCGTTAGAATCAAAGCATTCATTGGGATTCCCCTGCGATTGACTTTGGCAAGGAATTGGGGAGCTTGTTTATCTTTCGCCATCGACCATAACATCCGCGTTGATGCATATAGTCCAGAGTTCCCTGCGGATAGTAAGGAAGTCAACACGACTGCATTCATGACGGATGCCGCGAATGCAAGTCCTGCCCGTTCAAAGACAAGTGTGAAAGGGCTTACAGAAATGTTTTCGACGTCCCCGTTCAGCAAACTTGGACTTGTATACGGAATCAAGAGGCCGAGTATCAGGATGGCTCCGATGTAAAATAATAGGATGCGCCAAAATACTTGGCGGATCGCATTCGGAACATTTTTTTCGGGATTCTCACTTTCCCCGGCAGCAATCCCAACCAGCTCCGTGCCTTGAAAAGAAAATCCCGCGATAAGAAAGATTGAGATGATCGATAAAAATCCTCCCTTGAATGGTGCCTCGTCCATGGTGAAGTTTTCAAATCCAATCACCTTTCCGCCAAAAACCCCAAATATGGTCAATAAACCAATAATGATGAAACAAATGATGGCAATGACTTTTATTAAGGCAAACCAATATTCAGATTCACCATAGCTTTTAATGGATAGGGCGTTGAGGGTGAAGACGATTCCAAGAAATAATCCACTCCATATAAGGCTGGGTACATCAGGGAGCCAGAATTTCATGATGATGGCTGCAGCAGCTATTTCCACGGCAAGGGTGACAGCCCAGTTAAACCAATAATTCCAGCCAAGTGCAAAGCCGAATGCGGGATCAACAAAGCGTGTGGCATAGGTGGAAAATGATCCCGACACAGGCATATATGTCGCCATTTCCCCTAAGCTCGTCATAAGGAAATACACCATGATTCCAATGCAGGCATAGGCAACAAGGGCACCGCCGGGGCCTGCGCTCTGGATGGTTGCCCCGCTTGCCAGGAATAATCCGGTTCCTATTGAACCTCCAATGGCAATCATGGTCATATGCCTTGCTTTCAGTTTCCTTTTAACTGTCGGTTCTTGATTATCAATGAGATTCATGTCCATATGGTTCCTACCTCATTTTCTTTTAAAGTTAAAAGTTCAAGAAATATAAGAGTTTTTAACAACCGCTTTGTGAAAGTCTTAATAGTTCGCTTCACTTGCTGGGATCCTATTCAGTTTAATTGCCATTGCCTGGTATCGTCTCCCTATTCCCGGTCTGGGTGACTCCATCCTGCTCAGGCTCCATTCCACACCATTGAATTAATGTTAGGGCAATGATTTCGGCCGTGGAGAACACGTTGTCGAGCAGGATGTATTCATTTGGATAGTGTGCAACCTCGGTTACTCCTGGTCCGAAAACGATTGCAGGCGTTTCACCGACATGTGTCAGCAATCCCCCATCCGTTCCCCAAGGGGAGGCCTCAATGACAGGGTCCTGCCCGGCCACTTGCCGATATTGATGAACAAGCGCATTCATCAGTTCATGCTCTACATCAATTGCTCCTGGAACCCAGCGTGCCCCGAACCACTCCAATACGGGCGGGTTTTCCTTGAACCATTGGTCCACTTCCACCAGCTGCAATAACCAGGACGCCATTTCATCCTTCGCCTGCTCCATCGTTTCCTCCGGCGCAACGCCCATCCTTCCTTCGATTTTCACAAGGTCAGGGACGGATGACGGCCAATTGCCGCCTTCAATGACACCTAGATTGATAGGTATCGGAATAGGCGTGTTCTGATAAAGCGGATCACTGACACGTGCATTTCGCTTTTCTTCCAAGGCACGAATATGATTGATGACGGTCATGCTTTTTTCTATCGCACTAACGCCTTCATATCTTGTTCCGCCATGGGCTGACCGTCCTTTGACATGGATTCGGAACCACATCGAACCCTGCTGTTTCGGGAAGATCCTCATATTCGTCGGTTCAGGGATCAGGGCGGCATCTGCTTTATATCCCCTCAGGACGGCTGCCAGTGTTCCGGCCCCGCCGCTTTCTTCTTCAATCACACTTTGAAAAATGACATCTCCTTTTAATTGGATGCCACTTTCCTTCAATGCCTGCATCGCAAGGATCAGCGATACATTTCCACCCTTCATATCGGTTACACCCCGACCAAACATTCTTCCATTTTTAATCGCTCCACTATATGGATCGTCGTCCCACTGATCCCGGTCACCATCAGGAACCACATCGATGTGTCCGTTCAATATGATGGAACGTCCGCCGCCAGTCCCTTTCATGATACCTACCACATTGGGGCTGTTGGAAAATTCACTGCGCGGAGAATAGAAATAAGAATGCTTTTTCAGCTCGCTGCCGTCCGGTTCCCAACTATCGATTTGCAAACCCATTTCCTGCAGCTTTTGGGCGACGATGGCCTGTGCCCCTGCTTCATTTCCTTGCGTACTTGGAGCTTGTACCATTCTTTGCAGTAGGTTTGTTCCTTCTTCCCGATGATCCTTGATCCATTGGTTTATCCGTTTTTTAATATCCGGCACATTTATCCCTCCTTAATCTTGAATGCATATTATCGACTTATTCAATCGTGTTGACGGCAGCATGGATTTTCAATGTCGCCTCTGTATTCCTTATCACATCATCGACGGTATATGGCGCCATGACTTCCTTCAGCACCAATCCCTCTTCTGTAACTTCCATGACAGCCATATCCGTAATGATTAAATCCACGCTCTGCCTCGCCGTCAATGGGAGCGTACATGCCTTCAATATCTTCGATTCACCCTGCTTATTCACGTGATTCATCAGGACGATCACCTTTTTCGCTTTCTGGGCAAGCTCCATTGCCCCGCCCATACCTGGCACCCGCTTTCCTGGGACGATCCAATTCGCCAAATCCCCTTTTTCACTGACCTCCAGGGCTCCAAGGATGGTGATGTCGATGTATCCTTTCCTGATCATTCCAAAAGCTGTCGCACTGTCAAAATAGGAAGCTCCCATTACAGTGGTGATCGGGAACCCTCCTGCATTACAGAGGGCAGGATCTTCTTGCCCGGGATCAGGACTTGGCCCTGTACCGAGAACTCCATTTTCCGCATGGAACAGCACATGAATATCTTGAGGTATATGGTCGGCCACCAAGGTAGGGATGCCGATGCCTAAATTGACGATCAATCCGTCATGGATTTCCTTGGCGGCGCGTTTCGCGATGCGATTTCGTACATCTACTGCCATGCCCATTTCCAATTCACCCCTTTTGTCGGAATCACCATATCTACATAAATGCCCGGTGTAGCAATACATTCCGGATCCAATTCGCCTACAGGAACGATTTCCTCCACTTCCGCAATCGTGAATGTTCCTGCCATCGCCACTAGCGGATTGAAGTTACATGCAGTCTTATCGTACACTAAATTCCCCAGCGAATCTGCCTTTTTGGCATGGACGATGCTGACTTCAGCCGTCAAAGCGGTTTCCACCAAGTATTCTTTTCCTTCTATCACCATCTTGTCCTTGCCTTCTTCGGCTATCGTACCAATCCCGACATCGACAAAAATCCCGCCTAAGCCTACACCGCCAGCACGAATCCGTTCGGCTAATGTCCCTTGCGGTGAAAATTCCACCTGCAGCTTTCCTTCAGTCATGAGCCTGCCGGCATTAGGGTTTGAACCGATATGCGAGGCGATCACTTTCTTTGCCCTTTCAGCAGTCACAAGCCGCCCAATGCCGATGTCAGGGAATCCAGTATCATTGCCAATCAAGGTCAATTCCTTAACGCCCTTGTCAAGAATACCCTGTACGAGCGTCGGAGGAGTCCCCACTCCGCCAAACCCGCCATACATGAGTGTGCATCCATCGGAAATATGCTCCAATGCTTCTTCCATGGTCACAATTTTGTTTTTCTTCGTAATGACCTGCTTCATAACGTTCCTCCTAAATAGCCTGCATGTCCTCAATCAAACCTTCCGTGTGCAATTCTTGCTGCAACTCTTCGAGGGAAGCTTCCAGTATCTTGACGAGGGTATCGATTTCTTCATTAGTAATGATTAATGGCGGAGATATGATAACCGCATCGCCAGCGATTCCTTCAATCGCACCTGCAGCAGGATAGATCAACAGCCCCTTAGCAAAAGCCTTATTGACAAGCCTTGTAGTCAGGCCGATTTGCAAGTCGAATGGCGTTTTTGAAATCCGATTGGAGACAAACTCAAGCCCAAGGAGCAGCCCTTTCCCTCTTACATCACCAATGATGTCGAATTTTTCAGCCAATCCTTCCAGCCTCTTAAACAGATATTGACCTTTCTCTTCCGCTGCCTGAACCAGGCCATTTCGCTCAATGTAGGAAAGCACTTCCAATGAAACGGCTGCAGATAGAGGGTTTGCACTATATGTGTGTCCAGCCATGATTGATTTCGAACCTTTTAAAATGGGCTCCATGACACGGTCAGTAATCATCGTGGCTGCCATTGGTGTATAGCCGGCACTCATTCCTTTACCCAATGCGATGATATCCGGGGTGACTCCCCAGTGTTCCATTGCGAACATTTTTCCTGTTCGGCCGATTCCCGTCATTACCTCATCGGCGATAAAGAGAATGTCATAGGTTTCGCAGATCTCCTTAATCCTTTGATAGTAGCCATCCGGCGGTGTTACAGCACCAGCCGATGCCCCAATTATCGGTTCTGCGATGAAGGCTGCGATATTCTCGGAGCCGACCCTTTGAATAGCTGTCTCCAGTTCATCTGCACACTTAAGCTTGCATCCGGAAGTTTCATTATTATGAGGACAGCGATAGCAGTAGGGAGCAGATATGCTAGGGAAATCTTCCAATAGCGGCACAAAACGTTTTCTTCTTGGTACATGGCCTGACATCGATAATGCGCCCATCGTGATCCCGTGATAACTCGTCCACCTGGATATGATGCGATTTTTTCGCTCGAACCCTTTTTCTTGCCAATGTTGTATCGCGATCTTCATTGCCGTTTCGGTCGCTTCCGAGCCACTATTCACAAAAAATGACCAATTCAAATCCCCTGGAGCCAACTCACTCAGCTTTTTTGCCAAGGCCTCTGCGGCTCCACTCGTAAAATGAGACCTATATGCAAAGGAAACCTTGCGTGCCTGCTCCGTCATTGCCTCGACAACATCCAATACACCATGGCCTATACTTGCTGTGACCGCTCCTGATGAGCCGTCTATATACTGTTTTCCATCTATATCATAAAGGTAAATTCCATTCCCATGAGAGATAGTGGGATAATGTTGATCTAAAGTAGGTTTAATCAAATGATTCCGTTCCATTTCATCTCTCCTTTTTCACGTTCGTACACACTGCTCATTATCTATCAATCAATTAAGTTCTTAAAAGAAACCGATCTACCAACTAAAAGGTTCATCCTGAATCAGGATGGATTCGGTAGGGCAGCCTTCCATAGCATCTTGCATGTCATCATGCAGGATCTCAGGAACTTCGGCAATCCCCTGATTATCGTCCAAGATGACGAAAGCGATTCCTTGATCATCATAGTCATAAATCTCAGGACCAGTTGCACCGCATGCCCCGCATGCAATACAGGTTTCTTTATCAACCCATGTGTATTTAGCCATAGAAACAATCCTCCTACTTGACGGATAAATCTTTACCCCAAATATTCATATCCTCATACTTATCCCAAATATTGCAATTCTTCGTTAATCTGCCTCCATATTCATATCCCAGCTGATGAAAGACTGCGTTCATGCCCATTGACAATGATCGCGCCAATGAATAAGAGCAATAAATGTTTTTCCTGAACAATTCTTGTTCCAATGCGGAGATGAGCACCTTCATGAAACCATGCTTTCGATGTTCGGGAATCGTTGCACAGTCCGTCAATTCAGCATTGTGATACATCTCATTCACTTCAGCGGATGCAGCACTCACGATGGTTCCTTCATATTCGATTACACTAAAGATCGTGCCTTCCTCCATCACTTTCTTGATATATCGCTCATCATTCATCGGTGTAGGATAGGTTTCAAAAATGGCACCGTATAACTCCGCCAGCTCTTTTGCATCTTCAACCGTAGCAAACCGGAGGATATAGTCCTTAGGAATTTGCTGAGATTCCATTACCCTTGGAACCTTGCTTATCTCTTGGATGACTTTATCTTCCTTGACCCAAAAGTCGCTCGTTCGCCTTTCATCCGTTAAATAGAAGGCCATGCAATAGGCATCATTCCCTTTGAAATACTTGTTCAATATGCCTTCCAGCATGAATCCTTGACCCAATGCCGCTGATAAATCTTCATTTCTGGCCTTAAGTATCACTTTAGTGAAGCCCTGCTCCTTTGCGATGGCAAGGGCCCGATCGATCGCTTTTTTGACATTTCCCCGATAATCATCCATGCGTAAGCGCTGATTGGCATGATCATGATAGAGTTCCATCGTATAACAATCCCCAGTCTCCACTTGGGTGAAAAAAGGCAGCTTTTGAACAGGCATTACGTACCCCCCTTATTTAAAGAATTCGGGAGAAGAGATGCATATCATCCGCTTCTCCCGGCATTCTATTTCCAATTGAATAATTTTTTGACAGGTGCCTGAAGAAGCTGATCATACGTGAACTCATCAGGATATTCACTCACATCATATATAGACAAGGCTTCATCCACCTTTTGATTCATCGAATCGGACACATAGATTCCACACTCAGGACAGTTCACGGCTGGAACTTGAAGGACTTTTATCGAGCGTTTCCCGTCAGGCATGATCCAGTAACAATCCTTCTTTTCACTTTCTTCCACGTTCGGGGCGTTGCACCACAAGCAATCCATCTTCATTCCTCCTTGCCTTCGGATTTAACCGAGCCACTAACGGCCATGGCGCTCTTTTTTTCTTGGGCTAGCCTTAATTTTTCCTTCATCTCATCCCGTTTATCACGGCGGTCCTTCAAGGAAGCATGTTCCTCAGTGCTTTCATACGATTTTCTCTTGTCAAGACGACGAAGGCCCTCTGGCACCAAATTGAATTTCTCGTCCGTCATGAGAGCTGAAATCCCGACGGCTTCTTTCCTATCCGCCGTACCATACACTTCATCAAAGTAAGCATCCGCACTGCCGGCAACATAATTCTTCGGCTCCGGATAGCTTGTGATAACTCCTTCAAAGTTCCGTAAAACGACTTTATCCGGACTTTGCGAAAGAAGGTAATTCGGAGTCAGGGCAATCTTTCCGCCTCCGCCAGGAGCATCCACCACAAAGGTCGGCACTGCATATCCTGATGTATGGCCGCGCAGCGCTTCAATGATTTCCAGCCCTTTTGAAACCGGCGCCCGGAAATGGCCAATCCCTTCAGATAGATCACATTGATAAATGTAATAAGGTCTTACCCTTGCTTTTACACAGTCATGCATAAGCTTTTTCATGATATGTACACTATCGTTGATTCCAGCCAGGATGACTGCCTGATTACCAAGCGGCACGCCTGCCATCGACAGCATATCACATGCTTTTTTCGCTTCATCCGTCAGTTCAAGTGAATGATTGAAATGCGTATTCAACCAAACCGGATGATATTTTTTCAGAATGTTACATAAATTTTCCGTAATCCTCTGCGGGAAAACGACCGGTGCACGTGTTCCGATCCGAATGATTTCCACATGCGGGATGGCACGTAAGTTACTCAATACGTATTCAAGAATCTTATCATTGATCAGCAAACCATCTCCGCCAGAGATCAGCACGTCCCTTACTTCCGGAGTGTTCCGGATATATTCAATCGCCCCATCAAGCTGCTTCTTCGGGACACCCATGCCAACCTGACCTGAGAAACGGCGTCGCGTACAATATCTGCAGTACATGGAGCATTGGTTCGTTACAAGGAATAGAACGCGATCCGGATATCGATGCGTCAATCCCGGAACAGGGGAATCCTCATCCTCGTGCAGCGGATCCTCCAAATCATATCTAGTCTTGTTCATTTCTGCCGAAAGCGGTACCGACTGTAAACGAATCGGACAGCGAGGATCATCGGGATTCATCAATGAAGCATAATAAGGCGTAATGTTCAACGGAATCGTTTGAGTCGAAATCCGGACTCCTTCCTCTTCTTCAGGTGTGAGGTTGACGACCTTTTTCAGATCATCCAGTGTTTTAATCGTATTGGTCAATTGCCAGAGCCAATCATTCCACTGCTCTTCCGTTACATCCTTCCATAATTCGATATCATTATAATGCCTGCGTCCACCTAGGTATTCTTTATGTTTTACATCCATTCCCATCAAATTCATTTAAAATGCCCCCCTTATTCTAAAAGCTTATATATATACTCTCGCAAGAATGATGCCAACATGAATAACAAGGTAAACATAAGCAAAAGGGGGCAAACCGAGCTTAAAGTCGCAAGAAATCTTTCAATACGCATAATTTTTTGCAGCCAATTTCTTTGCGCCATGCGAAAAAAGAGGGTCTCTTTTCACAAGAGCCCTCTTCAAGTTACATGATCAAGAAAGTGGCAGCGTTTCCAAAAAACCTGAATTCACTTTGACTCCTTCGATCCCGCCGTATAAACTTTCTCAATACCGTACTTGTTTAACTTATATTGCAGCCCCTGTCTTTTAATATTGAGGGCTTCTGCCGTTTTGCTGATATTTCCGTTATATTTCTCGAACATTTTGATGATCATTTCCCTTTCCATTTCTTCAAGAACGACAGGTAAATCAATCTTGTCCTGCAATGGAGAAGGATGGCCCTGCGCATTTGCTGCAGCATAATTTCCTGAAGGGAAAAGATAAGCGGGAAGATGATGTTCATCGATCATGTCTTCCCCTGCGTCCATGACGTTAAAGGTCAACTCGATGGCATGTCCCAGTTCACGAATGTTCCCTGGCCATTGATATTGAAGAAGCCGCTGCATCGCCTTTTGACTGATCCCGCGCACTTCGGTAAAAAATGATTTGTTGAACTTTTGAATAAAGTGATTGACAATTTCCGGAATATCCGTTTTACGCTCCAAAAGAGAAGGCATTTGGACCGTCACGACATTCAGGCGGAAAAATAAATCCGAGCGAATGATTCCCCGCTCCAACGCCTCTTCTGGAGATATGTTCATCGCAGCAATGATCTTAACATTAACCTTCTGCTCCTTCGAACCTCCAACACGGCGCACCTCACCTTCCTGAAGCACTCGCAGCAATTTTGCCTGCAGACCGAGGTCGAGGCTATTCAGCTCATCAAGGAAAAGGGTTCCGCCATTCGCCTGTTCAAAAATGCCCATGCGATCCATCGCTCCGGTAAAAGCCCCTTTCGTCGTCCCAAACAGCAGACCCTCCATCAATTCCTTTGGAACAGCTGCACAGTTCTGCGCGATGAAAGGCTGATTTCGCTGAGCACTTACATTATGTATACTTTGGGCGACCAGTTCCTTCCCTGTCCCGGTGGGGCCATAAATCATGACTGGGGAATGTGTACGGGCCGCTTTTTTCGCCAATGAAATCGCTTGCTGAAAAGCAGGGCTACTACCAATCAAATCACTAAAATGATAGGACGCCGTCCCTTCAGGGAACTTGCTTTTCTTATGGGTCTCGACCAGCTGGGAACGCAAATCGACAATTTGGTCGTACATATTCATGACCTTCGTAATATCCTTTGCGATTTCCACTGCCCCTATAATTTCACCATCCTCATACAGAGGATACGTACTATTGATCGACGTTATTTTTTTCTCTTTTACATTGACATATGTTTGAATGGACTCAATCGTTTCATTGCCTTTTTCCAATGCTACATGCAGCGTACTGGATTCATCTGTCAATGAAGGATAAAGCTGAAAAATATTCTCCCCCAGCACCTGTTCACGATCAAGCCCGTCGATATGTGCCATCATTTCATTGTAGAATACCGTATCCCCATCCTTATTCACGATATGGACACCCACATTGATCACATTCAATATCCATTCAAATTGAGTGGAAAACTGATTTACTGAAGATTTCATTTCTTCATCTCCGTTCTCTGTCATTTGATAGAATCACCTGTAAATTATAGCATTTAATGGGAAACATTCATCTCTTTATTCTTATAAGATTAAAACTTCAACAGAAAGGCCATAGATTAATAAGTTCAAAAAAAAGGAATATCGCACCAAGCCAAGAAAATTAATATAAAGAAGAATTAAAATTAAGGGGTGAGTCGGATTTCAGACCGAAGCAAAGAAACGAAAATAGAAATTAAACCGTGGGAAGATACAGACCTTGAATTACTTTTTCAACTAAATGCCCCAGAAATGATGGAACACCTTGGCGGACCAGAAAATAGTGAACAAATCCTGAAACGCCATCAACGGTATCTACAGATTGGGGATAAGGGGTGCATGTTTAGCATCGACTCGTTTCCGGAGGCAGAGGCTGCCGGTTCCGTCGGCTACTGGCAAACAGTGTGGAATGATGAATATGTATACGAAATCGGCTGGAGCGTCCTCCCTTCCTTTCAAGGAAAAGGAATCGCATCTCAAGCCGTGAAGGCACTGATAGAGAAAGTCAAAGCCGAACGAAAATACAAATGCATTCACGCTTTCCCTTCGATCAATAATTCTGCATCAAACGCAATTTGCCGCAAGCTCGGCTTCAACCTCATCTCCGAATGTGAATTCGAATACCCGGCAGGGAGCTTTATGAGATGCAATGATTGGTGCTTGGAACTTGAATGAATTCTTTAGATGATTAGCGGACTCGTGCAGGACGGATTATTCCAGGGTAAGTCGAATCATGACGGTTTTAGGTGCATTATTTCCCGGGAAAGTCGAATTATTCCCAGGGCAGGACGGATTGCATCCTATCCGACAACATCCATATAGCCGGAACTGCTTAACGTGTCTGTCTAAAAGGATAATGAACCTGAATAGGAAGTTTTATATCTTAATGATGGTTAGGTTGATTCCCTGATTTTAAGTTTGGTAGGCAATTTAATAATGTCCCGCTTTAATTCCAAACCATCATTTAAATATTTTATTAATTCCATTACAGTGCGCTGTCCCAGTTCCATAATTGGTATATCGATTGTGGTTATGGTGGGGGTTGTGACTTGGCAAATCGATTGATTATCATAGCCAACTATAGCTAGGCATTCCGGTATTTTGTAGCCCAATGTAGTTGCCTTTTTAATAATTCCTGCTGCGACCTGATCATTTCCAGTAAATAAGGCAGTAGGCTTTTCTTTTAATTTTAATATTTCATCACAAATACGGAATCCATCTTCAATATTAAAACCATGTCCAAATAACCAATCTTCATTGTGTAGTAAATTATTATCCGCTAACGCTTTTAAAAACCCCTTTTTTCTTTGACCCTGAGCCTGACTATAAGAAGTATCGTAGCAAAAACCTATCTTCCTATGGCCTTTTTTTATTAAATGATTAACCGCTTTGTAAGTCGCTTCAAATTCGCCATAACCAATAATCGGTATAGAGGCGGAATGATGGTATTCATTACACAGTAAAATTGGGCCGTATTTCAAATAAGGCTTTATTACATTCCATTCATTTTCTAACGCTCCTAAAATAACTCCATCTACTTCTCTAATCTTTAATTTTTCCATAACATCCAATTCATTTTTCGAATCATAAAAGGTTTGAAAAATAAGAACTTTATAATCATTTTCCAACGCTGCCAGAGATACCCCTTTAACCAATTGGGCAAAGAATGGATGATCGAATCTTGGGACTGATAGTGCAATGGTTTGGGTTTTATTTGTCCTAAAATTCCGGGCAAGTGAACTTGGTGCATAATCAAGTTCTTCAATGACCTTTAAGATTTGTTCCCTTTTTTCTTTCGATACATATGGATGATTATTCAAGACTCTAGATACCGTTGTTTTAGAGACATTACATATCTTGGCTATCTCGCTAATTTTAGTCATTTGATCACATCCTTATAATAAGTGGTTGACATGTTATCGATTTCAGAAGTTATTATTAAACCGTTCCTCACATATCACATATTACCAAATTTTCCTGAGTTGCATTTTTACATGTTATTGAAGCGGATATTTTTAGCTAATGGAGGGTTGTTATGTTATTGAATAAAAAGGGCGGGTTTCAGTTACTGCCAAATGTTGAAGACCCAAAATACATTGTATTCTGTGATTTTGATGAAACCTATTATCCTCACTCCATGAGTCACGAGAGGCAGAAAGATTTATATGAACTTGAAAATTACTTAGAAGCAAAAAGTCATGATGAAGAACTTGTCTTTGGCTGGGTCACTGGAAGTAGTATCGAATCAATATTACATAAAATGGAGCAAGGTGGCTTCAGATTTTTCCCGCATTTTATTGCCAGTGACTTAGGTACCGAAATCACCTATTTCTCAGAAAATAATTTTTTGGAAAATGATCCAGATTGGCATTCACAGATTACTATCGAAGAATTTAATAAAAGGAAAGTCGATGAAATTTATCATGTTCTACATAACGGCAATATACCATTGATTCCTCAGACTCAAATGGGAAGTTCACGCTACAAAAGAAATTATTATTATCAAATACAACATGAATCCGTCGACAAGAAGAACTTGGCCACCATCCAAATGGTGGCCAAAGAGTATGGGATAGGGGTAAATATCAATCGTTGCAATCCCCTTGCCGGAGATCCAGAAGATAGTTATGATATAGACTTTATTCCATTAGGCACTGGAAAAAATGAAATTGTACGTTTTATGCTAGACAAATTCGCGCTGAGTCGGGAGCATGCCATTGCATTCGGGGATAGCGGCAATGATCTGCTCATGTTAAAAAGTGTTAAACATGGTTACCTGGTAGGGAATGCAACTCAAGAAGCGAAGGAAGCTCATCCTAAAATAGCGACAGGCACATACTCTAAAGGAATATTAAGAACTCTGCAATCCATAAGGGGAAGTATAAGTAGTGAGAAGTTGGAGCGCTTTTACCACAGCTTTAACTTCCTGCTAACGGTATGGTTTTTCTATCAAGCAAGCAATTCATCCCATGTTTCTTGACCTGCAAGCTTATCAGCGGAAATCTTGCTTGCCTTTTGGTATTGAAATAATGCCGCCTCTGTTTTTCCCCCGAATTCTCCGTCAAGGGGCCCGGGGTGAAACCCTTTCAAATAGAGCGCTGCTTGCAGGATCCATGTGATATTGCCAGCAGCTCCTTTTTTTAAGGTGACGGTTGCTGTCTTGGTTTTAGGTCCCCATTTTCCATCAACAATTAGCTTTTTATTGTATTGCTTATTCAGCTCTGTTTGTAAACCTTTTATTAAAGCCGATCGAGTTTTTGGACCATAAAACCCATCACCTTCAATATTCGCTTTATATCGGCTATTTAACGTTTTTTGTATCGAAATTATATGACTATCTCCTTTGCTGGTCTTCGGTATTTCAATTTTTTCTAATTTGAAGGTAAGGTGAGGTTCTTTTCCTGCTTGTAACAGTGCAAAAGATAACCCGCCTGTCATCTCCAAGTGGGGATAATCCTTGAATGAACTCCAATCCCCGCCCCATTTAAAACCTAAATCCTTGCCTATGGCAGCCACGCGCTGCCACTTTGAATCAACTGTCCATATCGCCCTCTTGCCATCATCACTCACAATGAAGAAATCAATGGCCAGTCCATAATTATGATAAGATTGCCCGGGTTTAGCGTTCGTCACAATAGGTTTAGCTAGATTGCTATAGCTTTTTCCATTGTAGCTGTAAACTCGTCCTTGACCATAAAGTGCGGCTTGTTCTTCCAAAGAGCGATGGCCCGCACTTATCTGTACAGTGATCCCTTCAGTATAAGCACGTTCCAACGTTTCCAATGCTGATGCCTTCACCACAGGGTTTATCCCTTTGCCCATCCTTTTCACTGATCGATCCAATAATGTTCGTAATGCTACCGTCAAAATGCAATCCCTCCTTTTAAGTTCCCATCAGGCTTTATATAAGCCTTTTTAATGGAAAAGTAGCATGGTTGGAAAAGTTTGTTCTCATTTATTAGTGAATGGTATTTAACAAACGTTCCAGCTGATTTCAGAAATCCGCTCCCTTTCCGCCGACTGCCTGCCAAGCGTCTGTGGGGTTGTTCCTTCACAATAGAAAGGGAATTTCCCAAAAAAAATTAGACTACTTCCGTTCGCCCGTTTGCGAATGAAAGTAGTCTATTAATGAATTATTTTATTAATCTCTTTAAACTTACGCCTTAATTTCAATAGAAGGGCTTATTGTAAAGTCAGCCTCTGTTTTACTTTTCACTTCATCAAGTGTTATGCCATTTTGCAATTCTATCAATTCCATGCCAGCTTCTGTAAATTGAAAAACAGCCAGTTCGGTAATCAGGCAATGGACGACTTTTTCCCCCGTCAATGGCAATGTACAGCTCTTTTTCACTTTGGATTCCCCATGCTTGTTCACATGGTCCATAATGACAACGATTCTTTTTGCGCCTTGGACGAGATCCATCGCCCCTCCCATTCCTTTTACCATCTTCCCTGGAATCATCCAGTTTGCCAAGTCCCCATTCTCGGACACTTCCATCCCGCCTAAAATGGCCAGGTCGATGTGGCCTCCGCGAATCATCGCGAACGATTCAGCGCTATCAAAAAACGATGCCCCGGATTTTGCGGTTACTGTTTCTTTTCCGGCATTTATCAAATCCGGATCGACTTCATCCTTTTGTGGATAAGGCCCGATTCCCAGTAAGCCATTTTCCGATTGAAGCATGACATTAAAGTCATTTGGAATCATGTTGGCAATCAAGGTCGGCATTCCAATCCCTAAATTCACACACATACCATCTTGGATTTCTTTAACGGCCCGTTCTAAAATTAGTTGTCTAGTCATTCGAATACTCCTCCTTTTTATGCGTTAGCAGTTGTAAGTTTTTCAATTCGTTTTTCATAGTCATTTCCTACAAGCACTTTCTGTACATAAACCCCTGAAGTATGAATTTCATCTGGATCAAGTTCTCCTGTGCCCACGAGCTCCTCCACTTCGACAAGCGTGACTTTTCCTGCAGTGGCAACGACAGGGTTAAAATTCCTTGCCGTTTTCCGATATACAAGATTACCGAAATGATCTGCTTTCCAGGCTTTTACAAAGGCAAAATCTCCGACTATTCCTTTTTCCATAATGTATGTGCGGCCATCAAACTCTTTATGTTCTTTACCTTTCGCGACTTCCGTTCCTACTCCTGTAGCTGTATAAAAGGCAGGAATTCCCGCTCCGCCCGCTCTTAAACGCTCGGCCAGCGTTCCTTGGGGAACTAGCTCGACCTCCAGCTCGCCACTTAAAAATTGCTGTTCAAATAACTTATTTTCCCCTACATAAGAAGCGATCATTTTTTTGATTTGCTTATTTTCAAGCAATAGACCTAGACCCCAATCGTCGACTCCACAATTGTTGCTGACAATCGTCAAATCCTTTACCCCTTTGTTACGCAAAGCAATGATCAGTTTTTCTGGTATTCCGCTTAATCCGAATCCGCCAACGATAATGGTTGCTCCATCCTCGATTTGTTGAATAGCGCTATCAAAAGATGTTAATATTTTACTCATTTTCCATCATCTCCATTCTTAATACTATTCTATTAAATAAACAGTGAAGTTGCAAAAGCTATGATGAACACGGTCACTGTTTTCAAAATCGTAATCGCAAAGATATCCTTATAAGATTGACGATGTGTCAGTCCAGTAATGGCAAGCAAGGTAATGACGGCACCATTATGCGGCAGCGTATCCATTCCGCCAGATGCCATGGATGCAATTCGATGAAGCATTTCAGGGGTGATTCCGACACTTTGGGCCACCTGCAAATAGTGACCTCCCATTACTTCTAACGCGATCGAAAGTCCACCTGACGCGGATCCGGTAATCCCTGCCAGCACATTGACGGCGATGGCTTCGGATACGAGTGGATTGCCGCTTGCATCGAACACCCAGTTTTGAATGACCGAGAATCCAGGAAGCGTTTTCACCACATTCCCGAAACCGACTTCAGATGCAGTATTGAATATGGCAAGCAAGGATCCCATTGCCGCAGCTGTTAATCCAGTTGCCAATTTGACCTTGATACGTCCAACATTCAGAAGCATCGCTGCAATAATACCGATTGACAATGCAACAATCAAAGACCAGGATGAAGTGACTGTGCTTACATCGGCAATGTTGAAAGTTTCCTTCAACATCGATGCATCATACCAG
Source organism: Peribacillus sp. NPDC058002 (assembly GCF_042886655.1). Lineage (NCBI taxonomy): Bacteria > Bacillati > Bacillota > Bacilli > Caryophanales > Bacillaceae > Peribacillus > Peribacillus sp. NPDC058002. Next base: position 26,020 of record NZ_JBHVQU010000009.1, read on the forward strand.
TGCTTAACCGAAATGGCACTCCGGCTGAAAGCAAAATTAAACGCTACGACAAGGATGAGCGGTACGATGGACAGCCAAAAGTTAGGCAGGTTTTGCTGTTCTGCACTTTCTGGTTCATTAATATGTCCTTCCCCGTAGCCTTCGCCATTTGCCAACGCTTGTTTACGGCGACGCTCTAACCAGATCATTCCTCCAGTGAATACCATGATCGCGCCAATAATCCCCATTATTGGGGCTGCATAGGTATCCGTTCCGAAATAATTCGTTGGAATGATATTTTGAATTTGAGGTGTTCCAGGAAGGGCATCCATCGTATAAGTGAAAGCGCCTAACGCTATCGTTCCTGGCAATAATCTTTTTGGAATGTCTGCTTCTTTAAAGATTGCCGCTGCAAATGGATAAACGGCGAATGCCACTACAAACAATGAAACCCCGCCGTATGTCAGCGCCGAACACGCCAGCACCACGGCAAGAATGGCCTGCTTTGAGCCTAGTGATTTTACGATGGTTTTGGCAATGGATGCAGCTGCACCGCTCATTTCCATGACCTTTCCAAATACGGCCCCTAATAAGAATATCGGAAAAAACGCTTTTATATAGTTAGCAGCAAACGTCATATATGTCTCTGTATAACTCGGCAGCAAATGTCCACCGGATAAAATGACCGCCAATAAAGTAACGATCGGCGCTATGATAATGACCGGATAGCCCCGGTAGGCTAAAAAGATTAAAAGTCCCAGCGCCACAACAATGGCTAAAATTTGAATCACCAACTCAATTCCCCCTTTTCTCCCCTTGCCCCAAAATAATTTCAGAAGCCCTTAAGCAGAACTAGTAATCTCCTAAATTCCATATTTTCAACTTTTCCGCCTTTGCCATCCAAGCTTGCCTTCCCCAAGTCAAGCTGAATGATCTTCCTAAGTGGTTTCCAATTATTGAGAACGCTTTCAGCAATCTGCTGAATTACGAAATCCCCTTTCATTTTACGTGGAAACACAATATAAAATGACAGATAGGCCATTCACAAAAGTAATTATGCAATTATTGTGCCAACTTAAGGACAATGAAAAATGACATCTTTTAAAGCCTTTTCCAACACTTTTTTCCCCTGTTTATCAATAAAATCCTTTAAAACTGTCAAGGTTTCAGTACACATACGTATAGACTTCGAAAAAGTGTAAGCCTTTTCTTACACCATTTATATTTCCTTTCATTTTTTGTGCGGATTTCCTTACATATCAAATATTTGCTGGGGAAAAATTCTTAAGAGGTGGGGAATAAGTATAAAAAAAAGTGCCCTTGGGCTAAAGGGCACTTCAGACTGTAGACATACTCAAAGAAAACCGAGTTGGTCTATAGTTATTTTGATCGTTGATTTCCTCTCCAGGCACTCGCTTTCCGTCCAATCTACTATTTTAAAAATTTTGAAAGTACCCTTCGCAAAAGGACAATTTCTACATTCATAAACCATATTTATTCATTTTTTCATACAGTGTCGTGCGGCTCACTCCGAGTCTCTTTGCCGTTTCTGATTTATTACCAGAAGTCATTTCCATACATGAAACGATTGCAGCCCGTTCGGTTTCATCCATCACTTCAGCTAAAGTGCGAATAGATACTGATTCTTTATGCCCTGTTATTTCTTTAGGGAGATGCTTGGAACGTATCATTTCCCCTTCTTCCACAATATTCATTGCGCGTTCAATGATATTCTCCAACTCACGGATATTACCCGGCCATTTATAAAGACGCAACAGCCGTAAAGCTTGTTCACCCATCCCCGTTACGCGTTTTTTCATGAGGTTCTGGTATTTTTCAACAAAATGGTTTACCAGTATTTCAATGTCCTCCGGTCGCTCTTTCAAGGAAGGAACCTGGATTTGCAAGACCTTCAGCCGGTAATACATATCAAGTCGGAATTCCCCCTTCGAGACCATTTCCTCCAGATTACGGTTCGTTGCAGCGATTACCCGTACATCAATCGGAATGCTTCCCGTCGAACCGACCCTCTCGATCTCTTTTTCTTGTAACACACGGAGCAGCTTAACCTGCATATGCAGTGGCAGCTCACCGATTTCATCGAGAAAAATCGTTCCGCCTTCAGCCGCTTCGAACTTACCTGCTTTTCCGCCTTTTTTTGCACCAGTGAAAGAACCCTCTTCATAGCCGAATAGCTCTGACTCCAGCAGCTCTGCCGGGATGGCGGCACAATTCACTTTGACAAATACACCCATGGCCCTTCTGCTATCATTATGAATGGAATGGGCAAACAGCTCCTTACCTGTTCCGCTTTCACCCAAGATCAACACATTCGAGTCACTTTTAGCGGCAATTTTGGCTTGACCTTTTACTTCCATGAAAGCAGGACTTCTCCCCATCAAATGATCAAACGTATAGGAGGCCTTATTCCTCTCGCGAAAATCGCCTTTGTACTTTTTCAGCTCGACTTCTAGTGAATTTATCCGTTTGGAAAGAGCGGTAAATTGGCCGACATTCTTAAACAGAATCTTTCCGACCGCCCCTATTAATTTACCTTGTTTCCTTATCGGGGAGCGGGTCGCAATTATATAATTATCTTTTATTTTTTGTAATTCAGCGACCTCTTGCTTGCCAGTTTTGGCGACCACATGCATACGGGTATTTTCAATGACCTCCGTTACATGTTTCCCTATGGAACTTTCCTGATCGACGCCAAGAAAATCCGCATAAGCGTGGCTAAGCATTTGGACATACCCTTCCGTATCGACCATCACCAAGCCGTCATAGGCAAATTCGATAATATCCTTAAACAGAAGTTCTTCATGATTATCGCTGTTAAGAAAATCACTTTTATTATTTGTAAATAATAGGAGATAAATCTGATACTCTTCATCACCCATTTGAATGATGGCCTTTCTGACAATTCCATTATGATCATTCAAACGAATCGGAGTATTTACAGCGGGTACAAGTTTTTTTTCAATAATCAAATTTATTTGCAGATCCAATTCATTCTCAGCAAAAGCCTCGGATAATACGCGATTGCTGAGAACGATTTCTGTTTCGTTTTTGGTTACCAAAACACCAAAAGGCAATTCTTCCAATATCGCTTTCACTAATTCCAATTGAATCGTTTTATTATCGCTGGCCATTCCTATTCTCCTTAACCCGTCTGAAGTTTCCTCCATTATATCATAGGAAAAAGGGGCCAAGTCATTACCGTTCCACAATCAGCGCAGTTCCCTGACCGCCACCGATACATAATGTGGCAAGGCCGGTTTTTGCATCCCTAAGCTTCATTTCATACAATAAAGTCACTAAGATTCGGGCACCGGAAGCACCTACCGGATGACCCAGAGCTATTGCACCGCCATTTACATTCACTTTCTCCGGATTCAGTTCAAGGTCTTTAAGCACGGCGAGTGATTGTGCCGCAAAGGCTTCATTCACTTCCATCAAATCAAGATCATCTATTGTCAATCCCGCTTTTGCCAAAGCCTTCCTTGTCGCAGGCACAGGACCGTATCCCATGATTTTCGGATCAAGCGCAGTGTTTGCATATGACTTAATTGTCGCTAATGCTTCCAGCCCCAGCTCGTCCGCTTTTTCTTTAGACATCAGGACTAACATCGCACCCCCATCATTGATTCCGGATGCATTTCCTGCCGTAACCGTCCCATTTTCCTTGAAAGCAGGGCGCAGCTTCGCTAGCTGGTCGATCGTCAGCCCATGACGCGGGTGTTCATCTTGGTCCACCAAGATCGTCTTTCCTCTGCGTTTATATTCAACAGGTACGATTTCATCTGCAAATCGTCCTTCAAGCTGTGCCTTTTCAGCCTTCAGTTGGCTATTTAAAGCAAATTCGTCCTGCTTTTCACGGCTGATTTCCCACTGCTCGGCGATATTCTCCGCAGTCACGCCCATATGATATTGATTAAAAACATCCGTCAAGGCGTCATATGTCATGGAATCGACTGCTTCTGCATTACCCATTTTCTGTCCAAAACGATAATTCGGAAGTAAATATGGAGCATTGCTCATGCTTTCAATTCCCCCGGCAAGAATCACATCAGCATCGCCAAGGGCAATGAATTGCGCTCCCATTATTACCGTCCGGAGGCCAGATCCGCAAAGTTTATTTATGGCCATGGCCGGCGTTGTTTCCGGAATCCCTGCATGAATCGCAACCTGACGTGCCACATTTTGCCCTAATCCAGCAGACAGAATATTCCCTACCAATACCTCATCGATCATGTCAGCCGAGATATTTGCCCGCTTAATCGCTTCCTTGGCGGCCACAACTCCCAAGTCAACCGCCGACACATTGGCAAGACTGCCTCCAAAAGAACCAACTGGTGTTCTTGCTGCCCCCACAATCACTACTTCTCTCATAATACTTCCTCCTTCTCCATTTTTAATTTTCCCAGTTTAATATAATTACGGTCCCTCTCATTGATTTTCTGGGAAACGGCAGATCCTTCATACGTAAAAATCCCTTCTCCCGACTTCGTCCCAAGTTTTCCCTTGGCTACCAAATCACGAATCAAATCAGGGGCTTCCTTACTTTGATCCAATACCGGTGAAACATTATCAAAAACGCGCTGCCATGTATCCAATCCGCCAAAATCTGCAATCTCGATCGGTCCAGTAAATGCCCACCGAAAACCTGGTCCAGCTGTTATCGCCGTATCGATATCCTCAGCATCGGCAACGCCCTCTTTCAATAGATAAAAGGCTTCCCGCATCAAGGCAGTCTGGAGACGATTGGCGATGAATCCTGCTATTTCTTTTTTTAAGAGAATCGGAGACTTGCCGATTCTACGCATTAAATCCATTGTTGTCTTGACGATTTCAGGCTTTGTTTCGTCATGCTGAACAATTTCAACCAACGGAACCAAATGGCCAGGATTAAAGAAATGCGTGATGACCATTCTGTCCGCAAACGAGGCCTTCACCATCAATTGAGAAATCGGAAAGGTCGATGTATTTGAAGCGACAATGGCATCCGGTTTGATTATTCCCTCCATTTGCTGATATAGATTCAACTTCAGCTCAATGACTTCCGGAATCGCCTCAATGATAAAGTCAGCATCCCTTACATC